>NZ_JBHJUW010000022.1:0-84843 GCF_042268205.1 Streptomyces sp. NPDC056160 | reverse complement strand
GTGCCGATGACGGGGATGTCGACGGGGCGGGACAGGTCGTGGCAGGTGGCGTCGACCGTCGCTTCGGTGGGGCCGTAGAGGTTGAAGGCGCGAGTACGCCGCTGGCTGCGCAGCGCCTGCCACAGCGACGGCGAGACCGCCTCACCGCCCACCATGACCATGGACGGCGCCCATGATCCCTCCAGAAGCCTACTGTCCAGCAGGAGTTCGAGCTGCGACGACGTCGTGTCGATGACGTCGATCCGGTGCTCCCGGACGAACCGGACCAGGGCCGAGGGGTCGCGGCGCACGTCCTCGGGCACGATGAACAGCTCGTGTCCGGCCAGCATCCAGCTCAGCTGCTCCACGGACGCGTCGAACGTGAAGGGCGCGGTGAGGGTAACGCGCTGCTTCCTGCCCTGGCGCGGCACGCCGTCGGCGCCGACGCCGGCAGGATACGGGTCGTGGCCGAGGAAGGTGGTCTGCAGAGTACTGACGAGCTGGTCCACGGAGCGGTGCTGGACGGCGACACCCTTCGGCGCGCCCGTCGAGCCGGAGGTGTAGATGATGTAGGCGGCCTGGTCGGCGCGGACATGCGGCGCGGGCACCGGACCGTCGGCCACGGGCTGCCGCGGGTCGATGTGGACGCGGCCGGGGCCTGCGGGCAGGTCGCGGGTGATGACGACGGGGGCCCCGGTGTCGTCCAGGACGTAGGCGGTGCGGTCGGCGGGCCACTCCGGGTCCAGGGGCACGTAGACGCCACCCGCCCGCATCACGGCCAGCAGGGCCACGACGCTGTCGGCGGAGCGCGGCAGGCACACCGCGACCGGCGTCTCGGCGGTGATCCCGAGGCCGGCCAACGTCCGTGCCAGCGATGCCACCTGAGCGTCCAGCTCGGCGAACGTGAGTGTCGTGTCCCCGTACGCCAGAGCGGGCGCGTCCGGCGTCGCCCGCACCACGTCCGCGAACCGCTCCGGGACGCTGCCCGGCCCGCCGAGCACCTCCTCCGCTCGCCCGGACCGGCCAAGGAGCATGTGCCGTTCGGCCTCGCCGGACAGCGGCAGCTCGCCGATCGGGTGGCCCGGGTCCGCGGCAGCGGCCCCGAGCAGCGTCAGATAGTGGCCGACCAGCACGTCCATACGGGGACGGTCGAACAGATCGGGGCAGTAGTTCAGGATCCCCCGGTAAGATCCGTCGTCCGTCCGCTTGATGTCCAAGGACAGGTCGAACTGCGAGACGGACTCGCGGACCGGGTACCGCTCCACCTCCGCCCCGGGCAGCCCCGGCCGCGCCGCCGGCGTGCTCAGCAGCTGGAAGGTGACCTGGACGAGGGGGTTGTAGCTGAGGTCGCGCTCGGGTGCGAGCGTCTCGACCAGGGCCTCGAAAGGCAGGTCCTGATGGGCGAAGGCACCCAGTGCGGCCTCACGAACCTGCTCCAGCAGTTCCCGGAAGGACAGGCCGGGGGAACAGGTCACGCGCAGGGGAAGTGTGTTGACGAAAAAACCGATCAGGGGTTCCGTCTCGGTGCGGGTGCGCCCCGCCGCCGGCACACCGACCACGACGTCCTCGTGCCCGGCATGCCGCGCCAGCAGGACCTGGAAGGCGCCGAGCAGCGTCATGAACAAGGTGACGCCCTGCTCCCGGCCCAGCTCCTCCAGAGCGGTGACCAGCGCATCGGGCAGTGCGAACTCGACCGTCTCGCCCCGCTCGGACTGGACGGCGGGACGCGGATGATCCAAGGGCAGCCGCAGCACCGAGGGCGCGCCGTCCAGAGCCCGCTTCCAGTACGCGAGCTGATCCTCCTGCACCGCGCCGCTCATCCAGTCCCGCTGCCACACGGCGAAGTCGGCGTACTGGACGTCGAGTGGAGGAAGTCCGGCGGGGGTGCCCGTGACGCACTCGCGGTACAGCCGGCCGAGTTCCTCGACGAGCACCCCGACGGACCATGCGTCGGAGACGATGTGGTGCATGGTGACCACCAGCAGATGCTCGTCGTCCGCCAGCCGGGCCACCACCACACGCAGCAGCGCGCCGTCCTCCAGCCGGAACGGGGTCTGCGCCTCCGCCGCCACCAGCCTGCGCGCCGGCTCCTCCCGCTCGGAGGCCGGCAGCGATGTCAGATCGACCCGCGTCAGGGCAGCCGCACGCCGCGCGCCCGGGCCGTCCGCGGCATCGATGACCTGGTACGGCACACCGTCCCGCTCGACGAACGCCGTCCGCAGCGTCTCATGCCGTGCGACCAGCATCCGCAGTGCCCGCTGGAGCGCGTCCAGGTCGAGCCGTCCCCGTACGCGGAAGGCGTCGCACATCGTGTAGAAGGCGCTGTCGGGCATCAACCGGCTCAGGAACCAGAGGCGTTGCTGCGCGAACGACAGTGGCAGCGCCCCACTCCGGTCCACCGGCCCGAACGCCGGCTCCTCGCGGTCCTCCTGACCGTCCGCCTGTTCGGCCCGCACCCAGGCGGCCAGCTCCTCGACCGTCGGCGCGTCGAACAGGGCCCGCAGCGGCAGCTCGACGCCGAGCAGCTTCCGCAGGCGCGCCACCACCTGGACTGCCAGCAGCGACTTGCCGCCCAGGTCGAAGAAGCGGTCCCGCACGCCGACCCGGTCCACGCCCAGCACGGCGCACCAGACCTGCGCCACGGCCTCCTCCACCACATCGCGTGGCGCCTCATGGGTGACCGGCCGGTGTGCGACCTCGTCCGTGTCCATCACAAGACGATTGCCGGACAGGAGCGGCACGATCAGGTGGACAAGCTCCGCCCCGGCCGGAACCCCGCCGCCCGGATCGTCGATATAACGCGCCAAATCGGCGTAGGAGACTGCCGAATTACCGGTGTTTCCATCAGGGGGTGCCGCATAAAGCATGTAGGCGCTTCCCGGCACGGTCCGTGCGGTGCGGCGCGACGGGACAACGGGGGGTGCCTGCGGCTCGTCGTCCAGGAAACAGACGGTTGCGTCGCCGATGAATTCAGGAGCGGCGGCACGGGTGGTGACGAGGACATCGGGAGCCGTGCCGGCGAGGATCTCGCACAGTCGCCCGGTCGGGGAGCGGGGGTCGGCGGGAAGGCACACGGCACCCAGTTTCAGCACCGCACACAGGGTGGCGACGAGGTCGGGATCGCGTGGCAGGACCAGCGCCACCAGCGTCGAGGGGCCGGCCCCGGCGGCCGCCAGGCGCGCGGCGATCGCCTCGGCCCGCCGGTTCAGCTCCGCATAACGGATCGCGGTCCCCTGATACAGGACCGCGGTCCGCTCCGGCGCGATCATGGAATGCCGCTCGAAGGCGGCTGCCGCTGCGCTTTGTCCTGCGAATTCGGTGCCTTCATTCGTCACGATGATCCCCCGCACCGCCGGAAAACCGGAAAAAGCCACAATAGGAATTCAAGGCGTCTGACACAATTCCCGTCCATGATCCCTACGGGTGCAATGCGAAAAAAGGCGCTTTCCGGTCAATGTGCGGCCTTGGGATATGCTGATATGTCTTCCTGTTCTCCTGGGTCCGCCCGTGGCCAAGCGGGCCGGAGGGGCTCGTCGAACGGCTGGATTTCATCCCTGGCGGGGCAGGGGCGTCCGGCAGGACCGGATCATGCACGGCGTGGACATCGCCCGGCTGCTGCCCCGGGAGGAACACCCTCGGCATGACCGACTTCGGGCCAGTTGCTGGTCATCGTGCTCGGCGTCCCGGGCCAGCCCGAACCGCGGTGGGAGGCCCCCCGTGCGGAGGAGTGGGACTTCCCATACTGGGCCGGCATCACCGCTGTGGCCGGCGTCGACGTTGTCACGTCACTTACTGGAGTGGCCATCTGAGAGCCTGGGGGGCCGGATTCGCGAAATCTCGCGCCGTGCCCCGCCGGATGGTGATCTTCGGGCACCACCCCGTGACACACCGCCCGAAGGGCCCGGCATGCCTCTCAACCTGACGATCATCAGCAACTTCTTCGAGCCGTTCCGGACCTACACCAACGCCACCCTCTACAAGCCGCCCGAACAGGTACGGATCTTCGAAGTGGAGCTCGTCACCCGGCATCCGGACCGCGGGCACCTGCGCGCGGTGGGCCGGATAAGCGCCGCGGTCTCCGGATCGAAGCGACACGTGCAGAAGGTCGACGAAGACGAGTACCAGCGTGGTGAAGACTGACCGATCAGGAAGGGCAGAAGCTGCAGCCTATTGTGCGCCGGGGCAGCACCAGCTCGGTGCGCTATCGGCGGACGATGATGTTGCTGGCCTCGGCCGGCGGGAACCGAGTGCCCGTGATCGCCCAGCTGGTGCGGGAGTGAGTCCTTCTCGACTGCCTGTGGGCGGCCGTATTGAGGGTTCTCCGAATCGGGAGGGATGGAATCCTCGACAGCACCGACACTCCAGGGCAGGCCCCGCCCTGGACGGGAAGAGGGTCAGACCGGCTCACCGAGGTCTTGCACGATCCAGCTCGGTGCGTCAGGGCGCACCGGCTGAGCGCCAACCAGGTCCGCCAGGTGTGTCTCGAGGGTCGCGAGCTCGCTGGAACCGATCTGCTGTCTCCATTGATCGCGCAACTCGTCGAAGATCGATTCGCCTTCTCGTAGCACTTCGTAGCCGAGTGGGGTGACGTGCAGGCGCTTGCGGCGGGCGTCGAGGGGGTCCGTGTCTCGTGCCACGTATCCGCGCTCCTGCAGCACCGTGATGGTTTTCGCTGCCGCCTGCTTGGAGACCGACAGGCGCCGCCCGAGTTCTGAAGCGTTGTCCGCGCCGGCGGCGATGGCTCGCATGGCGAAGTCATGGACAGGACGCACGTCCTCGTAGCCGCGGCGGGCCAGCTCGGCGGTCGCGGCATTGACCAGCGAGCGAAAACCTCCGAGCAGGAGCAGTGCGAGATCAGCGCCAGATCGTGACATGGAAGAAGACTACGCGGACACGGATTGGACATCGACAACCAAGTTGTCTATTGTCATGGACAACCTGGTTGTCGAATTGGGGAGAACGATGGACGTCACACACCCGGGTCCCACGCTTGCGGGGATCTCCCACCACCTCGTAGAGGTCAACGGAACTCGGTTGCACTACGCAGCGGCGGGAACCAGTGGATCGCCAGTCCTTCTGGTCCACGGGTTTCCTGAGAGCTGGTGGACTTTTCACAAGATCATCCCGCTCCTCGCGGAGAGCCACCGAGTCTTCGCCGTCGACCTGCGCGGCTTCGGGGACTCCAGCAACGGGCCGGGCGAGTACGACAGCAAGACCTCGGCCGAGGACCTGCACCTTCTCATCGAACAGCTCGACGTCGGCCCGGTCCACCTGACCGGGCAGGACATCAGCGGAGCGACTGTCTTCCGCCTGGCGGCCACCCACCCGCAAAACGTACGTAGTCTCACCGCGATCGAGATGGGTCTGCCCGGATTCGGCCTCGAGATGCTGGCCGACGTCACCCACGGCGGCGCCTGGCACATCGGTTTCCTCGCCGCACCCGGCATCCCCGAGATGCTCCTGGCCGGCCGCGAGCGGGAATTTCTGGGACAGTTCGCATTCCGCGCCCTGAACGCGACCCCAGGAGCCATTACCGACACCGACGTCGAGGAGTTCGCCCGTACTTATTCGCGCCCCGACGGCTGGCGCGGAGCGATCGGCCTCTACCGGTCGATGCTGGGGGAGGGACCCGAGATCAAGGCTCTTGCCGCCACGCACGGCCTGACGGTGCCTGTACTCGCGGTCGGCGCGGGCGGAGGTTCCTTCACGGTTGGCACCATGTCCCAGGCCGCAGCAAACGAAGTGAGCTCGGTGTCACTCGACGGTGTGGGTCACTATGCCGCGATGGAGGCCCCCGCGGAGTTGGCGAAGGCCATTCTCGAATTCATCGGGAACATCGACGCCCTCTAACTAGCGTTCTGACCGCACCGGTTCGCCGATCGCGTCAGTGACGAAGGGGCGTCCGCCCCAGCGGATGCCCTTTTCGCTGCGGATGCGGGCGCGTTCCTTGCGTTCGGCTGCCAGGACATCCGGGTGGCGGGCGTTGGCGTCGCGCCAGCGCAGGTGGGCGTGCAGGGCCCGGGTCTGCACGGTGTGGTTGGGACAGTTCGGGTTGGCGATGGTGAACTGCCTCAGCGGTCCGAAATGCGCCTCGATCGGGTTCGCCCACGAAGCGTAGGTCGGGGTGAAGCACAGCTCGACCTTGTTCCTCTTCGCCCCGCGGCGGATGTCCGCGCCCCTGTGGGCGGAGAGGTTGAAGAGCAGCTACGCTCGTTGCCACAGGCCGGTGTTGCAACGACTGATTGAACTCGCCCAGTACACCAGCCGGGCCTTCGCCGATGTCTGCCGCCAGGCCGGCGTCCGCCAGTCCATGAGCGCGATCGGCAGCTCGGCGGACAACGCGCTCGCTGAGTCCTTCAACGCGATGTTCAAACGAGAGATTCTTCAGGGCCGAAAGCACTGGTCCAGCGAACGCGAGGCCCGCACCGACGCGTTCCGCCGGCTCAACCGCTACAACACCCGACGTCGTCATTCCCACCTCGGACAACGGAGTCCCATCACCTACGAGAGAGCACTCGACACAACATCAACTACCCTGGCCCAAGCCGCACAGCCCGTGTCCAAGATTCCGGGTCAAGGCCCGTTCCACGTCTCCTACAGCGTCTCGGGTGCCACTCGGCTGATGCACCGGCTCGGCTTCAGCCCGCAGGTCCCCGCGCGGCGGGTCGCCGAGCGCGACGAGCAGGCCGTCACCCTCTGGAAGGAGGCGACCTGGGCGGAGGTGAAACAGCCCGGGCGGTCTGCGGAGGTTACATCTGCTTCGAGGACGAAGCCGGGTTCACCCGCCGGCCGCCCCAGGGACGCACCTGGGGCCGACGCGGCCGTACCCCGGTCGTGACGGTCAGCGGGCGCCGCTCGGGACGCCTGTCGGTGGCCGGGCCGATCGCCATGCGGCCGGGTTCCCGGATGCGGCTGTGCCACCGCCTGCGCACCCACCCGGCGGGCCGGGGCAAGCGCCGCAGCATGGGCGAGCGCGACTTCATCGCGCTGGTCGACGGCGTCCACCAGCTCGTCAAAGCGCCGATCGTGCTGGTCTGGGACCGCCTCTGAGCAGTGTGCCTGCTCAGGTCCCCTGACGTTTCGTTACGCTCAGTGAGGGCGCGCCCGGTGGCTGCTGCCGGGGCCGCAGGCGCGCCGGGCCCCTGGGGCACTGCCCGGCTGCGGCCCCTCTGTCGTGACTACGGGTACAGTTTCTCGCCCTTCGCCAGCATCGCTACGTACTTCTCAATCCGGCGCGCCCGGGTCTCGGGCTTCTTGGCGTCTTGGACCCTGTACAGGATCGCGTAGCGGTTCTGCCGGTCCAGTGTCTCGAAGAACTTCGCTGCGGCCGGGTCGGCGGTCAGGGCCGCCCTGAGGTCGTCCGGCACCGTGGCGGTCTTCGCGCCGTCGTAGGCTGCCTCCCAGCGGCCGTCTGCCTTGGCGCTGTGGACTTCGGCCTGCCCCGGGGGATGCATCCGGCCCTGCTCGATCAGGGCGGCCGCCTTGTCCCGGTTGACCTTGGACCACTTGCTGTGCGGCTTGCGCGGGGTGAACCGCTGGAGCCACCACTGGTCGTCGAACTTGGCCTTCTGGCCGTCGATCCAGCCATAGCAGAGTGTCACGTCGAGCGCCTGGGCGTAGTCCAGCGCGACGATTCCGGGGCCCTTTTTGCGAAGCTTGAGCCAGATGCCGGGCGAGACGGCGTGGTTCTCGCCGAGCCATGCCTGGAATGCCTCGGCGGATTCGAATGCGACGATCTCCAAGTCCTGAGTCACCCCAGCAGCGAACCACACCCGGCCGGTTGTCATGACGTATTCGGGCACGGCCCGGATGCAGAGCGCCCGTGGGCCAGCCAGCCCCGCGCGGCCAGTCGCTTGGCTTTCGACCGCACTCCTTCCACCTTCGCCGGGATTGGCGCGAGCCCCATCGCGGCCGCGAGTTGACGGCAGTCCATCGCCTCCCCGGGCATCCCGCCAGCCAGCACGTCCGTGATCCGCTGGTAGTCCGGCGCGAGAACTGCCGGGGTGAGTCCTTCCTCCCAGTGCGGCACCACTGAGCCCGGCACCACCCGCCTGACCCGCACCGCGGCCCGGGAGCAGATCATCGAGGCCAAGCGCGAGCATCGTGAGCCGGCCGAAGCGTCCGAGCCGGAGGCTGAGCCGAGCCAGGTGCTGGACCTGATGGCCGCGCTGAACGAGTCTGTGGCCCGCGCCCGGCACAGCCGCGGCGAGGGCAAGGGGGAGGCGGTCGTGCACGAGATGCGCCCGCCGAAGAAGACCGCGAAGAAACAGACAGCCGGCAAAGCCGGGAAGAAGCCGTCCGGCCGCCGGCCCCGCAGCGCATAGACCGCTGGCGGGCCGGACCGGGCGGGGTACGGCCATGGCGGAGCGCCGTTCCTGGCCGGCATACACGCCGGGGGAGCGTGCGGACACAGTGCCTGCCAATCCGGTCCGCTCGGACCGGGGCGCCGAGGTATCGCGCCGGGGCGCCCCCGCCCCGTCTACCGGGCGAGAGTGACGGTGATCGGGGCGTCCGGGCACTGTTCGAGGACCTCGGCCGGTGCGGTCTGTTCGGGACTGTCGATGGTCAGACTCCAGCGGGTCCTGTCGGCGATCCAGTCGGTGACGTAGGTGCGGCGGTAGCCGACCGCCGGGGGAAGCCAGTTGGAGGGGTCCTGGTCGGCCTTGAACAGAAACTCGGGGCCAACTCAGGTTGTGATGATGAGCTTGCCGCCTTTGGAACCGGTGCGGCGCTCGAACTCTGCAAGGGCTGGGACGGCACTGCCGAGCGGCACCACGCCGGCGATCGGAATCCGAAGGACTCCCTGTTCGGCGGCCCGCACAATCTGCTCGGCATCGGCCCGGTCCGGGTTGGCGACCAGCACCTCGTAGGGCCCTGGCAGGGCGGCTCGCACGAATTTCGCCGGCGCGGGCCGGATGTCGACGATGTGGCCGCCGGGCTTGACCATCGTTTTAGCCGATTTGAGCGGCAACTGGCCAGAGGTGTCGAGGATGACGTCGAACCGCCGGGCGTAGCGGCTCGAATCGAAGTCGAACTCGACGATCGGAGAGAGACCGAGGTCGTGAGCCTCCTGAACGGCGGTGTCACGGCAGCTGCCGCCGACCGAGGCACCCATCATCATGGCGAGTTGGACGGCCGACCGGCCGACCCCGCCGAGCGCGCCGGCGACGAAGACAGACTGCCCAGCCTTCAACTGGCCTTTCTTTGCCAGTGCCAGGTACGCGGTGATGGCGGGCGTCGGGAGTGCGGCGGCCTCATCCCATGACAGGTTCCTCGGCTTCCGCACGACCGACTTCTCCTCGACGAGAACCATCTCGGCGAACGCCCCGGCCGCCTTGATGCTCGCCGCCCCGATGACCTCGTCACCGGGGCGAACCTGGGTGACACCGTCGCCGACCACCTCGACGATGCCCGCGAAGTCGTGCCCGAGTGCTCGAGGGAACTTGCGGCCAGTGACCATTTTCAGCCTGCCCTGGCGGATGCCGATGTCCATCGGGTTGAGGGCCGCCGCTTTGACACGGACCAGGACCTCGCCCCTGCCGGGCCGAGCCGGCTGGAACTCCTCCAGTCGCATGACTTCGGGGCCGCCGTACTCGTGGTACTGGATGCGTTTCATGTCGCCGTCCTCCACGGTTGATGTCTCCCAGTGACATCAACATAGCGGGAGCAGTGCGCCATGAACATAGCCGTCAGCGTGATTTATGTCTCTGAGAGACATGGCTAGTGCGTGACGTTGAGTGCACGTAGCGCGGCCGTTGTCTCGGTGATGATCAGCGGCAGAGACCGCGACTCGCCGTCGGCCAGCCACTGCGTGAACGCCGTCCTGAAGACGAGGACGCCGGACTCGGCCGCGAGGGTGGCCGCGAGGTCGGCGACGCCCCGTTCCCGCATCGCGTCGCCGACGCTGCGGGCGAGGACGGCGAACTTCTGGCGCTCTCGCTCCAGCAACGCCGGCTCCGCATCGATGATCGCCTGGCGCGCCCGCGCCTGCTCTCTCGGCAGATGCGCGAAGGTGTCGGCCGCGCGGGCCAGTGCCAGCCCGACGAGCCCCATCGGTGACTCACCGGGGGGCGCCTCGGTCACCCCGGCGACCAGATCGGCTTCGATCTGGTCCTGACCGGCGAAGAAAACATCCCTTTTGTCGGGGAAATGCCGGAAGAAAGTCCGGCGATTCAGTCCGACAGCTTCCGCGATCTCCGCTGCCGTCGTCCGCTCGAATCCCTGCCGAGTGACCAGTTCCAGCGCTGCGTTCTGCAGGCGCGCCTGTGCGTCAGGTTCCCATCGAGCCACGTGTTCCTCCGCCCCGACTTTGATGCCACTCCGAGACATCGTACGTCGGATCAGGATGACCGCAGGTGAGGGCTGCGGCACCACATGAGGCCTGGCCGTGCTTGCGCCGCGCTGATCCATGCCGGAGGCCGCCGCGGGCAAGCTTCCCGGGTGCGGATCAGCACACGGCCGCGGACGCTCGCACGTCCGTTTTCCCAAGTGGACGAGGTGAACTGTGAGGGTGTGAGACGGAGCTCGCGCCGGTGCTCCCGCACGCCTTGGTGCCGCCCGCCGATGCGGAGGACGATGGAGTCGTGGGCGAGCAGCACGAGGACCAGGAGTACGGCGCCGAGCCGGCGCGGCCGCTACCGACCGAGGCCCGCGCCCGGGAGATGACGGCCGGGCTGCGAGAGGCGATGGACGACGTCCGGCGCTCCGTGGCGGTGCTCGCCGCCCGGGTGTGCGACGCGCACGCCGCCCGCATCTGGCTCCCGCTCGGGCACAGCAGCTGGGAGTCGTACTGCGACGCGGAGTTCGGCATCAGCCGCGCCCAGGCGTACCGGCTCCTGGACGTCGCCCGCGCCCTGGCCGCGATCCACGGCGCGGTCACCGCCGGACCGAGACGTCTCGCACGCGAGACACCGGCCCGGCCGCCGCAGCCGCGCTCGACTACGGCCTGTCCCAGCGCGCCCTGATCGCCGTCTCCAGCCGCGCGGACGTCGTCGCGGAGCTTGATCATCCGCCGCCTCGCCACGCTCGCCCACAGCAGCCTCCAGGCCCTCGACACCGCCACGGTGCGCGCCGTGGTCCGCCAGGCCGTCCGCGACGTCCGCACCGCCCCGCCGCCACCGCCCACCGATCCGCCGGCGGACCCGACCGTCGCCGCGCTGCGCGCCGTCGTCGCGCCGCCATGGAACTCGAAGTCGGTCGGCTGTGGACCTGACGGCTTGCCGTCATCGCCATTACGGGCAGGTGCCAACGAAGCCGGGACTATGTCCGTGGTTCCACTCCGCTGATGGCCATCCGCAGGAGGCGGGAGGCCAACTCCGGATCGTCCTCGGCTCGGATGGCAATGCCGTTGGCCAGGGCGAGCAGGTCGTCGACCGTGATCTCGGGACGCAGTCGGCCGGCCCTCACCGCGGTTGCCGCCAGCTCGGCGGCGACGTCTGCCAACATGCCGTGGCAGCCGCTGTCGTCCGCGGTGGGCCGCAGGGAGACGGCCAGCCCGCGAGTAGTGGCGGTGTAGCGGGTCAGCTCCTCCAGCCAGACCGCCAGGCCGCCGCCCGCTGTCTCGTTGAGTTCCCGGCCGCGTGCCGCCAGACGCTCGACACCCTCATGGAAGACCGCGGTCAGCAAGGCCTCGCGGGAGCGGAAGTGCCGGTGCAAGGTCGCCGAGCCGAGCCCGGCCCGCCGGGCGATCTCCTCCAGCGAGGCGGAGGCACCATCCCGCGCCACGACCTCGGCGGCAGCGGCGAGCAGGCGCTCGCGATTGCGCCGCCAGTCGGCGCGCTGCGGGATCTGCTGGCTTGTCATCGCGCCGATCCTAACCTCCTCTCGACAATCGGGGGGCCACCCCATATATTTCGAGGCACAAACGGGGGGCCACCCCGTTTGACTGGCGAGAGGGAAGTGCCATGACAACCCATCCGGTGTTGGTGACCGGGGCGACCGGCAACCAGGGGGGCGCGGTCGCCCGCGCGCTGCTCGACGCGGGGCGGCCGGTCCGGGCGCTGGTCCGGGACCCGTCGTCCGAGGCCGCTGTCCGGCTGGCCGCAGCGGGAGCGACTCTGGTGCGCGGCGACCTCGACGACCCCGCCTCCCTCAAGGAAGCGGCGGCCGGGGCGACCGCGGTGTTCTCCATGGAGACCGCGAACTTCGCGAACCTGATGGCCGACTTCGAGGTGCAACGTGCCCGCAACCTGGTGACGGTGAGCCGGGAGGCGGGGATCGAGCAGATCGTGCACTCCTCGGTGTCGGGTGCCGGCATCGACGATCCTGGGGCCTTCGACGAGGAACGCTGGGGAGCCTTCCCGGCCCACTACTGGCGCAGCAAGATCGAGGCCGAGCGGGTGGTGCGCGAGGCGGGCTTCGCCACCTGGACCATCCTGCGGCCCTCCGGCTTCATGGAGAACCTGCGACAGCCGTCGATCTGGTTCGCGGGTTTCACCTCGAACCGAATGACGGTCGTCAACGACCTCGACGTCGCACGCCCATGGGTCGCTGTCCAGGACATCGGTACGGCCACGCTCGCGGCGGTTGCGGACCCGCAACGCTTCCACGAGGTCGTGCTGGAACTCGCGGGAGACGTACTGTCCATGCGCCGCGCGGTCGAGATACTCAACTCCGTACGGGCGACGCCGATCGAACTGCCTAGCAGCCCGGAGCAGGCTGTCGAATGGGGGGTCATGCCGGAACTGGCGAAGTCGCAGCGGCGGATGGACACCTACCCGGCACCGGCCCGTCCGGAAATGGCCCACGCGCTGGGCATCGAGACGACGACCTTTGAGCAGTGGGCCCAGGGAGCAGTGCAGGCCAAGTGAGCGCGCCCGCCGCGCAGTAGCGGTCCGCCGGGCCTCGAACTCCCAGCCTGCGCGTTGGGGTGCCCGGATCGTGATCAGGAAAGTGGAAGTTCCTTCTGAGCCCCTCCGAGAAGTGACATCGAGGGGGGTGCTGTGGCTCACGTCAGAAGTAGACTGGCCCATCAAGTCTCCTCCGAGCCGCGCTGGTTCGTCCGACGTACTTTCAGGAGGAACCGCGACTTGGGGGAGGGCCGGAATGGGACAGCTGATCGCAGTGGACCGCGGTGACGGAACCGGCTGCTACTACGCCGTCGACACCACGACCCGCCAGGCGGTGGGTGAGGTCATCCCCAGCGACGTCCACCGCGGCCACTACAGGGCCGGCGTGTACCACCCCTCCCGTGGCGTGATGTTCGTAAAAGCGTCCGGCAATTCGGAATCCCTGGTCGACCTGACGCAGGCAGGCACCGAGAACTTCACCACCGTCCAGGAAGCCCTGGCCGCAATCTCCAGGAACCGCCCTCGCTGAGCGCGAGCCTCCCGCCCACTTTGACCCGGCTCGCGCGGCGCGCACCCGGTCGCGGTAGCAGCCATCCCAGACCTGCGGGCCGCACTCCAGCGCGTGCTGCCCCTGCTCAGCTTCTACGCCGGCCGGGAGGCCGCGGACTCCAACCCGGAACAGACCGCCCTGCTGCTCCGCGCGCGGCCCACGCCGCCCCGGGTGGACGACCGTCTCGCGCCGCCCCTGTCGGATCGTCGTCGGCGTCAGCGGATCACCCGCGAGCCTGGCCGCGCTGCGCCGCGCCGTGGCCGAGGCCCGCCGCTGTGGCCGCCCGCTCGTCGTTCTCAGCGCGTGGGAGCCGCCGGAGGGCGAGGCCCTGTACTGCCGCTGGCCCGACAGAGGGGCGGCGGGCCGGACGTGGGCCTGACCCAGGTTGTCAGAGCCCGCCCCAGCGCCGCGGGGAGCGGGGTGGGTCCATGCGGAGCACCATGCGACCGGAGACGGAAATGCGGTGCCCGGCGGGGTGTTCTTGGGCTCACTGATCGCAACCGTCGCCGAGCAGGGAGACGCCTGCGTGCTCCCGCAACGCCTGCCCCACCGTGGAGAGGTCGCCGCTGGCCACCCATCGGAAGCGGGCCACCATCATCAGATCGTCGACGCTCTGGCACGCGAACCCGTCCACGACTGAGGCGGGTCGGGCCACGCTGGCGTGCGAGTGGCTCCTTGGAGGGATGAAGAGCCGCGTGCGAGGTCATAGTGTCGGGCGGATGAGAGTGATGGACGGCAGGTGGCCCGGGTGGGGTGCCGATGCCGGGCTGGTCGTACTGACGTTTGTGCCGGCGCTGCTGTCGCAGCCGTACGTGGACACCTCCGGGCCGGCCTGGGCGTCGCTCACGGTGTACGAGGCGGTGGGCGTGGTGGTTCTGCTGCTGCGGCGGCGGCTGCCGGCCACCGCTTTCGTCGTGGGTTTCGGGTCCCTTCTGGCGGCGCTGGTGGGGAGTGCGGGCGCGGGAGCCAAGCTGTCGCCGCTGGTCTTCCTGCCGCTGGCGGTGCTGCTCTACAACCTGGGCAACCACGGCGCGAGCGGGAGGCGGACCGTGTCGGCGGTCCTCGGCGGCATCGTGCTGAGCGTGGCCGGCCTGTGGCTGAACCGGATGACGACCGACTCCGGTGACTTCCAGGGCGGTCTGGACGTCCTCGCCGCGCTGGCCCCGATGCCGCTGGCGTGGGCGATGGGGTTCGCCGCGCGGACCCGGCAGGAACTGCTGGCCGCGGCCGAGCGGCGGGCGGCCGACGCGCGCCGGGCACAGGTCCTGGAGGCGGCACAGGCCACACAACGCGAGCGGACAAGGATCGCGGGTGAGATGCACGACGTGGTCGCGCACTCGCTGACCCTGCTCGTCGTGCATGCGGAGACGCTGCGGGCCCGCGGCGGCGAGCTGCCCGACTGGGCCCGTGCCCAGGCCGACGGCCTCGCGGCGGCGGGCCGGCAGAGCAGCGGCGAGCTGCGTGACCTGCTGCGGATGCTGCGCGACCCCGAGGACGGCGTCCCGCTCCAGCCCGTGCCGGACCTCGGTGAGCTGGACGCGTTGCTGGACAGCCACCGTGCCGCGGGAGGGACGGTCGGGCTGACGATGGACGTCGCGCCGGAGTCCGTGCCGGGGCCGGTCCAGCTGGTGGTATACCGCGTCGTGCAGGAGGCACTGGTCAACGCCCGTCGGCATGCGCCCGGAGCGCCCGCCCAGGTGACCGTCCGTGGCAAAGATGGGGGAGAGCTGCGGTGTGAGATCGTGAACGGCCGCGGGGTGCGGCAGGCCCCGGCCGGCGCGGGCATCGGGCTCGGCCTGGTCAGCATGGAGGAACGGGTGGGGGCACTGGACGGCGAACTCACCGCGGGCCCGACCGGGGACGGCGGCTTCCGCGTCGTGGCCACGATGCCGTTGGAGCGCGCGGATGTCTGAGCAGATCAGCGTGCTCGTCGTGGACGACGAGCCGGTCATCCGCGCCGGACTGAGCGCGATCCTGGACAGCCAGCCGGACATCACCGTGACGGGGACCGCGGACGACGGCGAGGAAGCCGTCGAGGCGTGCGCGCGGCTGCGGCCGGACGTGCTGCTGATGGACATCCGCATGCCGCGCCGCAACGGCCTGTGGGCGCTGGCCGAGCTGGGCCGCCGGAGACTGCTCGGGCCGGGGCGCAGCCGGGTGCTCATGCTGACGACGTTCGATCTGGACGAGTACGTCGACGACGCGCTGGCGGCCGGGGCGTCCGGCTTCCTGCTGAAGAACAGTTCGTACGAGGAGCTGACCGGGGCCGTGCGTGCCGCGGCGGCCGGGCACAGCGCGCTGAGCCCCGCGGTGACCCGGCGGATCATCGAGGGCCATCTCAACGGCCGGCGCCGCCCCGACGAGCAGGAGCTGGCCCGGCTGAGGGACCTCACCGAGCGGGAGATCGACGTACTGCGTCTGATCCGGGACGGCCTGAGCAACGCCGAGATCGCCGAACGGCTCGTGGTGAGTTTGCACACGGTGAAGACGCACGTCAGTCGCGTCCTCACCAAGACCGGCTGCCAGAGCAGGGCGCAGGCGGCGGTGCTGGCCAGAAGCACCCTGACCTGACGCGCCCCCGGCGGGCGGCCAGGGCGGCGAGACGCCGGGTACCGCGGGTCATTCCTTGGAGTGACCCCGCGCCGGTGGGAAGCCCGCCAACGAGCGATGTACCGGGTGCGCTCCGCTGACTGAATGGCTGTTGTGCGCGGGACCCGCCGAACGGCCGCTCGACGAGTGACTGTCAGGTCCCTCTGCGCACGCAGCAACTGTCATGCGCTGAAAGGGAACTTGCCATGTCCGCACGTACGCCGTCCCGCCGTCACCGTATCCGTCGGGGGGTGCTGACCATGGCGTTGGCGACCTGCATGGGCGCCGCGCTCGTGAGCTGCTCGGATGCGGGGTCGGGCGGGGCCGGGCCGACGGCCGGGCGGAGCGCGGCGAACACAGCGGCCGCCGAGCGCCTGGCCGGCCTCGCGCAGAAGGCGGCGGACACCGGCTCCCTGGGCGTCATCGTCCGCGTCGACTCCGGCGACGGGAAGCCCGTCGAGATCGCCCGGCAGGCCGCCTGGACGAAGGACGACCACCGCCTCGCCGTCGGCGACCGGTTCCGGATCGGGTCCAACACCAAGACGGTCACCGCCACCCTCGTCCTGCAACAGGTCGCCGAGAAGAGGATCGGCCTCGGCGACACAGTCGAGAAGTGGCTGCCCGGACTGGTCAAGGGCGGCGAGCACATCACCGTACGGATGCTGCTCAACCACACCAGCGGCCTGGGAGACTTCCTGCTGACCCCGGAGTTCCTGCCCTCCCTCACCGGTCAGGAGAAGCGCACCTGGACGCCGCAGGAACTGCTCGCCATCACGCCCGAACAGGACCCGCCGGCCGAGCCCGGAAAGACGTACTCGTACAGCAACGCCAATTACGAGGCGTTGGGGCTGATTCTCGAGAAGGCCACCGGGAGCGGCCTGGCCGAGCTGATCAAGAAGAAGATCACCGGGCCGCTCGGCATGAAGGACTCGTACCTCGCCACGAACGGCGACTGGGACACCGACGAGACCACCGGGAAGCAGCACGTCACCGGTTACGAGCCGGACGCCGAGCGCTTGAAGGCCATCCTCTCCAAGACCGTCGACCTGCCCGAAGGCGTCGGGTTCGCCGGTCCCGAGCGTTCCGGGGACAACATCGACACCTCCGCCATCGACCCGAGCTGGTCCTGGGCGGCAGGCGGCATGGTCTCCACCGCGCGGGACTGGCAGACCTTCCTCACCGCGCTGAACTCCGGCACGCTGCTGCCGAAGGCCCAGCTGAAGCAGATGCGCACCACGGTCGCCGCTCCCGAGGAGGGCGGTGGCTACGGACTGGGTCTGATGCGGGTGGACACCACCTGCGGCACCGTCTGGGGGCACACCGGCGGCCTGCCCGGCTACTCCAGCGAGATCTACACCGACGCGAGCGGCCGGCGCAGCGTCGCCGTCCTGACGAGCACGAACTTCGGCATCAAGGAGGAGAAGGCCGCAACCACGAACAAGGCCCTCGTCGAAGCGGCCACCTGCCAGATGCTCGGCAAGTCCCAGCCCTCGGACAGCCCGGCCGGATGACGGCGCCGCGGACACCGGCCGGCATCGCCTCCGCCGGCGACCGCCTTTCTGGCGACCGGTACGCGGCTGCCGTCACGCCCGTCCCGCACGAGAGGCCGGACGACCCGAACCGCCGTGCCTCCTGAGCACCGGCGCCCTGCGACGGCCGGACGCGGTCACACCAAGCAATTCCGAGCAACCCCCTACGACTGACCGAGCACGAAAGTTGCACGCCTCATGGCCACTCTGCTCCACGGGATCGGCCGCCTCGCCTTCCGGCGACGCGGACTTGCGATCCTCCCGTGGGCTCTCGTCCTGGGCGCCGTCGGTGCCGCCGCCGTCAGCACCACGAGCACGAACACCACGGGTCTCGCCCTGCCCGGCACGGAGTCCCAGCGCGCCATCGACCTGCTGCGCGAGAAGTTCCCCGCGGTGCCTCGGTCCTCGTGGCGGACAGGTCCACGGTCCTGGTCGCCGCCCCCGCGCTGTCCGTCCTCGCGTGCACCCTGCTCGGAGTCGGCGCCGGTGCGTGCCTCGTCCTCGCGCTGACCTTCCAGAGCCAGCGCGCCGGCAGTTCCGGCAAAGCCGCCGCGCTGGCGGACACGGCACAGTCCATCGGCTACCTCGTCGCGGCGGCCGGGCCCCTCCTCCTCGGCTTCCTGCACGACACCACGCACAGCTGGACGCTTCCGCTCACCGTCATGGCCGTCCTCGGCATCGCCACGGCGGTAGCCGGACGCGGCGCGGGACAGGACCGCCACATGCATCAGCCCTCCCGCTGGCACGACCAGTCCGCTTCCTGAAGCGTGTCGGCAGGCGGGGGCGGGTGTGCCGGGCAGGTTGCCGACGGAGCTGAGCCGACGTCAGTTCCCCGCACCGCCGACGCACGCGGGCGGACACTGCCCAGGGGGGCGGAGCGCGCCGGACACCTGATCGGCGATCGCGCACCGTGGGGCCGGCGGCCGTGCCGGGCCTTCGGCAGGGCGGGCACCGGTCAGTCCTCGCACCCCTCGATGTCGTCCT
The DNA here is from genome assembly GCF_042268205.1 of Streptomyces sp. NPDC056160. Lineage (NCBI taxonomy): Bacteria > Bacillati > Actinomycetota > Actinomycetes > Kitasatosporales > Streptomycetaceae > Streptomyces > Streptomyces sp. NPDC056160. The sequence goes on along the minus strand of NZ_JBHJUW010000022.1, from coordinate 66,424 downwards.
CGCATCCGTCCACGTCATCGGGGTGCACGGCGCTGAGCCGCCACAGCACCAGGCCATCGGCATCAGGCCCTGTCCGGGCGACGCGCGCCGTGAAGCGAGCGCCGGCGGGGATGTTGAACTGGTCCGCCTCACGGTCTCCGCACCTCACCTCCCACTCGCTCTTCGCGGTGCCCCGGCCGAGGGTCAGTGTGATCGAGCGAGGGCCTGGAGCCTGACAGGCGACGTCGAGTGTGTGCGGCCGTCCCCCGGCGGTGAAGGTCTTGTCCAGACCCTGCGGCAGGCTCGCCAGCCCCTCGTCGACACGCGCGGCTCCCTCGGTCTCCGAGGCGTTCAGAGCCTGTGTGGCAGCCCGGAGCGCGTCCTCCTGTTCTGCTTTGCCGTCCCATCTGGGAACGGCAGAGGGACTCGGGTGGCGCGGGGCTTCCGTGCTTCCCGCATCGGTGGCCGTCCCCTCGCGGCCCCTTTGGTCCGAGCAGCCGCCTGCCATCGCGACGGCGAGGGCGGCAAGGGCGACGGCGAGGCTCCGGCGGGCGGGCATGCGGCTCCAGTCGGTGACTGCCGCCGCCCCTGTCGGCCGGTTGCGGCGGCACGTCCTGCAAGTCTTCGTCTCTTCGGCCGCGTACGGCCGGGATGTGCGGATCGTTCGGTCGCACCAACATCTCGCAGGACGATGTGTTCCGGTCGACGCGTCGCAGGGCGGTGCCCCGCCTCGCCATGCGGGCCCGGCGACGAAGCGGTGCCACAGCGGTGCTGCTCGGTGAGCGGGCTCGGGCCGGCGCGGTCGGTTCCGCCCCGGAGGACACTGGCGACCTGCCGGATGCCGTGGTGGTGGCCCCCCGCTCAGGTCGTCAGATGATGGCGCCGCTCCAGGACGTCACGGGTGCCTGGAGCGTGGTGCCGGTGCTGCGGAAGAGGAACAGCGCGTTGTGCTGCCGACCGTCGTCGGTCCGCCCCTTGTCGTAGTAGACGGTGACGTCGTCCTTGCCGTCGCCGTTGCAGTCACCCGAGCCGGGGAGCGCGGCGCCCCAGGAGAAGCCGCCCGAACTGGTCCACACCTTGGAGGAGGTGAACCCGCCGCCACTGCTGGTCAACGTGAACAGCATGGACACGTTCTTCCCGTCGCTGCTCTGGCCGCCGTCGTAGAGGACGGCGATGTCGTCCTTGCCGTCGCCGTCGTAGTCGCCGGAGGTCGGCCGGCTCTTGGCCCATTCGAAGTTGCCGGGGCTGGTCCACGTCTTGGTGGCGGTGAAGGCGGTGCCGTTGCCGGTGAGGGTGAAGACGAGGGTGGTGTTCTTGCCGTCGCTGCTCTGGCCGCCGTCGTAGACGATGGAGATGTCGTCCTTGCCGTCGCCGTTGTAGTCGCCCGACGTCGGCAGGCTCTTGGCCCAGGTGAAACTGCCCGAACTGGTCCAGGTCTTGGTGGCGGTGAAGGCGGTGCCGTTGCTGGCGAGGGTGAAGACGAGGGTGGTGTTCTTGCCGTCGCTGCTCTGGCCGCCGTCGTAGAGGACGGCGATGTCGTCCTTGCCGTCCCCGTTGTAGTCGCCGGAGGTCGGCAGGCTCTTGGCCCAGGTGAAACTGCCGGGGCTCGTCCAGTTCTTCACCGGGGCGCGAAAGCCCTTACCCGTACTGGTGAACGTGTACACGGACGAGACGTACGAGCCGTCCGAGCTCTGGCCGCCGTCGTAGAAGACAGCGACGTCGTCCTTGCCGTCGCCGTTGTAGTCACCCGCGACCAGCCGGCTCGCGGCCCAGGTGAAACCGGCGGAGCTGATCCAGCTGCGGACCGGGGACTCGAAACCGTCAGCGGTGGCGTAGAACGTGTAGAGCGAGGTCCGGTTGCCACCGTCCACGGACGAGCCGTTGTCGTAGAGGGCCGCCACGTCCTCCCTGCCGTCGCCGTTGAAGTCACCCGAGGCGACCGTGTACCGCTGGGGGAGCAGCCGTACCTGCTGGATCCAGGAGCGGATGTCGTCCAGCCGTGTCTCCACGGCGCCGGTCCGGGTCTCCGTCGAGCCGAGGCAACCGCCTTGCCAGGAAGCGCTGTTGACGGCGACGAGTTCGAAGCGGCCACCGGCGTCGCGCAGCGCGGGGCCGCCGCTGTCCCCCTTGCACAGCGCTCCGCCGTCGCTGGTCAGGGACACCGTCGTGGCATCGGTGGCCGCCACGGCGAACGCCCCCGAGTGCAGACGGTCGGGCACCCAGGTGTCCGCGGTCCGGCCGTAACCCAGGGCCAGCAGGCTCTCGCCCTCACTCGGGGCGGTGGAGGCCACAGGCACCGGTGTGACGTCGGTGACCGGCTGGGCCAGCTTGGCCATCACCAGATCGCGGTCGGTGCGCGGCACGAGCTGCACCACCTCGCGTGACTCCACCTGCCCGGTGGTGAGGTCGGCGGCACCGACCCGTACCACTGTCTTGAGCTGCGGGGGACCCGGGGGGACGGTCAGGCCGGCGGCGGGATCGTCGACGAAGCAACTCGCCGCGGTGAGCACCCATTCGGGGTCGATCAGCGTCCCGGAGCAGCCGCGGGTGCTGTCACCGATGGTGAGCTGCGCGGCATAGCCGTGGGCGGCGCCGGAGACAACGGCTCCCGTGGCCGCCTGGACGTCCGGGGCGCTCAGGGCGAGGGACGCGGCAGAAAGGGCGGTCATCGCTGTGAGCAGACGGGCGGATCTGAAACGGTGGGTGTTCATGGGTTCCTCGGATGATTCGAACCGGGCCGGAAGCGGAGCGACGTGGCTGACTTGACGTGGGTCGACCTAAGGAAGCGCAAAGCTCCCGATGGACGGGTCGCCGACCAGCGGCAACGTGTCCACCCGGAGCCTCCGGTGCATGTCTACCCACCGGAAGTGGATCTGTCCAGACAGCCCCCGCGTGATCGCCGCAGCCCGGACGGGCACCCCCGTCCGCCGCCGGGCCGACGCGTTGTCAGTGGGGCGTGCCGGAGTCTGCGCATGCTCGAGATCGTGGTGAAGACGGAGAACGGGGAGCGGCACGTCCGCGTGTCCCCCCGGGGAACTGGCCGACCTGGTGCGTCGCATCGGCGGTGAGGACGACCGGTTCCTGGTCGTCCAGCGGATACCCGACCTTCCCGACGTCTTCGTCCAGGTCTGGCACGAGGTCGGTGGCGACTCGCGGACCCGCCGCTCCAGTTCGGCGCGCTCGTCGGAGTCGAGGGTGAGCGGTGGCACGTATCGGCTTTGCCCGTGACGACAGAGATGAGGGGAGCCTTCTGCGGCAGGAAGGCTCCCCTCATCTCGTGGGGCGTTTTTGAGAACTGAGGGCTGAGGACGTCAGTGTTTGAACACGTCCTTGGCCTTCTCCTTGGCGTCGCGGGCGTCGCCGGTGCTCTTCTCGGCCTGCCCCTCGGCTGTCATGCGGTCGTTGCCGAGGGCGCTGCCCACGGCCTCTTTGGCCTTGCCCTCGGCCTGTTCGGTCTTCGCCTTGGCTTTCTCGCCGGCACTCATGAAAGACAGCCTCCTCGAAGTGTCCGTTCGCTTTCGCGGTAACCGGCTCGTGCCCCAGCCTTCCCCCCGCAAACAAAGGAACTGGCGAGGAATGCGCACAGCAATGCAGGGCAATCGGAGGTCAGGAGGTAGATAACGATGGTTCCCCTTTTGCTTGTCCTGCTTCTCGCGCTCATCCTTTTCGGCGCCGGCTTCGCCCTCAAGATCCTGTGGTGGGTGGCGCTGATCGTCCTGGTGGTGTGGCTGCTCGGCTTCGTGATGCGCTCCACCAACGCAGGCGGCGGCCGCGGCCGCTGGTACCGATGGTGACCTGACACCGCCCACACCCTGGCAGGGCCCGGCCGAGAAGACGGCCGGGCCCTGCCAGTTCGTCCGCGGGCGACCGCAGGCGGCATCGGGCGAATGCGTCCAGAAGGCATTTCGGGGTAGGTGTGTTGCAGTCGGGGGCGGGGCGGACACGCGCGCCAGGAACCCGCGCAACCTCCGGTCACGGCCCCGCCCCCGTCCCGGCCTTCGTACGGTGGGGCATCGTCAGTGGGCCGGCCCTCCTCAAGGAGCGGCAACGCCGGGGAAGTCCAGTGGAGGATGAGGTGTCGGCCGGGGGTGATCGGCTTGGACCGGCGCGGGGCGGGCCGTTGACGCTCATGAGGCCGAAGTCGTGGCCTTCGGCGATCCGGGCCCGCCGTTCGGCATCGATGCTTGTGCGGTTGTCCATGACCGCTTCCGTGCCGTCCTGCGGATCGGGCCTGGCGGGTCGCCGGCCTTGGGACCGGCGCGTTCGTTGATCATGGTCCGGGCCCGCCGCCCCTCGTCTGCCGGGTCGCCGGAGCGCCTGGGCGCCCGCACCAGCCGTCGACCGCCCGTCCCTGCCGCTCAGGCCTGCCGGGAACCGCGGGCGGGTGCCGGCGTGGGCGCCGGGACGGGGACAGGGCGGCCCTCGGCCCGCGAACGGGTGGCGGCCTCCGCGACGGCGAGGGCGGCGCGGGCGTCCTGACCGGTACAAGGACTGGGGCGGACGCCGGCCACGACCTCGGTGAACGCGGCGAGTTCGGCGCGATAGGCGTCGAGGAAGCGTTCCATGAAGCCGGGGTGCGCGGTGCCGGTGGGCCAGGCCGCTCCCTCCGCCGAGGTCGGCGGGGTCTCTTCGGCGAGTCCGGCGACCGTCGTGCCCCGGGAACCGCACACCTCCATGCGGACGTCGTAGCCCGCGCCGTTGTAGCGAGTGGCCGTACAGGTGGCGAGGGTGCCGTCGTCGAGGGTGAGGACGCTGACGGCGGTGTCGACGTCAGCGGCGTCGGAGGAGAACGCCGCACCGCGGTTGGCGCCGGTGGCGTAGACCTGGGTGACCTCGCGGCCCGTCACCCAGCGGACCATGTCGTAGTCGTGGACGGAGCAGTCGTGGAAGATGCCGCCCGGTCCGGGGATTAGCCGGGGGGCGGGGGTGTCGGGTCGGACGTGCACGCCCGCAGGGTGTGCGTCCAGCCCAGCCGGCCGTCGGTGACGGCTTCGCGCACCGCTTGGTACCCGGAGTCGAAGCGGCGCTGGAAGCCGATGTGCGGCGGCACGTCGCGCCCTTCCAGTGCGGCCAGGACCTGGTCGGTCTCCTCCAGCGTGCGGTGCTCGATCACCACGAACGCGAGCAGTGCCGAGGCGGTGACGGCGAAGGCCGCCAGGGCCTCGGCCGAGGCCCAGCCCGCCTCCCCACCGCGGATGAGCCCGTAGGTGAGTGTGGCCGCGGTGACGGTGAAGGCCGCCGCGCCGGGGACGTCGACGCGTGCCCGGGCCCCGCTGAGCCGCGCACCGTGGCCGGGCGACCCGGTGGACTGGCCGGCGGGCCGGTCGGCACGCACCACCCGCGGGGTCGTGGCGATGGCGGCAGCGGCGATCGGCAGGTTGACCCAGAAGATCGTCGGCCAGCTGAAGCGCTCGGTGAGCAGCCCGCCGAGTAGCGGCCCCGCGGCTGCGGCGGCCCCGTTGGCCGCGCCTCACACGCCGAAGGCCGTACCCCGGTCCCTGCCCTGGTAGGAGGCGAGCAGCAGGGCGGGGCGGTGGCGAACATCGCGGCGCCGCCGACGTCCTGCACCACGCGGGCGGCGATCAGCACCTCCGCGCTGGGGGCGTCGCCGCACACGAGCGAGGCCAGGCCGAAGACGCCCGGACGTAGGAACGCCGGTGGCCGAAGCGGCCCGCGAGGGAACCGGAGGCCAGGAGCAGGGCGGCGAGCGCCAGGGCACAGCCGTCGATCACTCATTGCAGCGAGGTGAAGGAAGCGCCGAGGTCGGCAGCCATGCTGGGCAGCGCGACATTCACGATCGTCACATCCACCAGCAGGATGAAGGCGCCCAGGCACACCGCCGTCAGGGGCCACCACTTGCGCATGGCGGTTTCTCCGTTCGGGATCGAGCAGACGTTCCGGGATCCAGTCCCGACCGCGACCGCGACCGGGCCGCGGCGAACGAACCGGGCCGGACCGAGCGGCCCGGTGACTGGCCCCGCGAAAGAGCCTTGAGCCCGCCCAGGCGGAGTCGTGAGCCACAGCGCTCGGCATGCTCGGATCCGACATGAGGGAGGCCATGACGCCCCATCCCGACACTCCCGGCCATACGTACCGCAGCTTGTCGGACGAGGAGCTGGGGCTCGTGCACGCGCTCCAGATCAACGGGCGGGCTTCGTTCAGGGAGATCGCCGACGTCCTCGGGGTTTCCGACCAGACCGCCGCGCGCCGCTGGGCCCGGATGCGGTCCGCTGGGAAACTCCGGGTCCTGAGCCTGACCGATCCCCTACGGCTGGGGGATTCCGTCTGGTTCGTCCGCGTACGGTGCGCGCCGCACGCCGCGCTCTCCCTGGGGAAGGCGATGGCACGGCGCACGGACACCACCTGGGTCAACCTGGGTTCGGGCGGCACCGAGATCCCCTGCCAGGTACGCACCCATGGCCCCGGGCCGCAGCAGTCCCCGCTTCTGCAGATGCTGCCGCGCACGCCAGAGGTGGTGGACTTGTCGGCGCACTGCTCACTGCACGTCTTCTTCGGCCAGGACCTGGGCCCGATCAACAAGCTCGGCCCGCTGACGCCCGCACAGGTCGTCGCGCTCGCTCCACTGACGCACCGGCCCGGGCCACGGACGCCACCCCACCGGTGCCCCTGGACGAGAGCGACCGGCAACTGCTCGACCTGCTGGCCCGGGACGGCAGGGCCGCAACCGCAGACCTGGCCGCCGCGACCGGTCTGTCCCCCTCCACCGTGCGCCGCCGCATCACCGAACTCAGGTCGGTCGGCGCCCTGTACTTCGACGTCGAGTACCACCCGGACACCTTCCGGCAGCATTTCCGGGCCGCCCTCTGGCTGGAGATCGACCCGTCCCGTCCCGTCCCGCCTCGCCGAGGCGGGAACGGCACTCGCCGCACGCCCCGAAGTCGCGTACGCCACCGTCACGACGGGCACGGCGAACCTCTACGCCAGCATCGACGCGATGACCGCCCAGCACTTCTACCGCTACCTCACCGAGTCGGTCGCCGCCCTCCCCGGCCTCCGCCACACAGCGACCGCCCCCATCCACCGCACCCTGAAGGGCCCCGGCCCCTGCCTCCCGACGACGGCGTGACTACAACCGGCACCCGCTGCCCCGCACATGGCCCGTGACGTGACGACGACTGGCGGCGGCGTTGTCCGCGGAGGTGCCGACCGCACCCGTGGATCGGAGGTCCCGGCCCGGTGGCAGGCGTCGGCGAACGCCTTCGCCCCGTACCGCGGCTCCGGCAGGAGGTCTTCGACGAGCGGGTCGCCTCGAAGACGAGTGTGCGGGGAGAGACGGCCGAAGTCGTTCTTCGCTCCCGTCGGGACAGACCCCCCTTCCAGCCGCCGGCGGGCGTGTTCGCGGCACCTGGGCCTCATCAGGTACGTCCGGGTACACCGTGACCCGCAGAGCGGAACACGGCCACGGCCCTCGTGACCCGTCGCGGACACAAAGCGACGGGTCACGAGGGCCGCGGTGGCCCGCGGCTGGTTCCGCCGGTGGCCCTGACGACCCCCTCTGCATCTGGCCCCCCTCTGCACCCGGTGCGACCACGGGTCCGGGTGCGCAGGGACGCACCCCGCAGCAGGACTCCGCAGGCGGGGTTCCGTGCACGGAGGGGCGAGCGGAGAGCGGCGGCCCTCCTGCACCGCGCGCAGCTGCTCCCGGTCGTCCTCGGGGTGGGTGGGGGCGACTGCGTCCTCCGGCGCCACCCTCGACCGCATCGTGTCGGTGTGCGGCTTCGGCACCACCGACCCCCTCGTACGTGCCTTTCGCCGCCGCCTGAACACGACGCCGGTCCAGGGCACACCCATTTTCCGTGACGTACGCCACAGTTGAGGTTGACCCGAGGTCAGGGTGCAGGCTCTCCGCAACGGCCCGGCACCGAGCGGGGCACACACGACGCGGAGGCGCACCATGTCCAGCAATCCCACCTCCTGGGGCCCGGACCGGCCGGAACTGCAGAAGGCGATCGAGGAGATCGCGGCGTCCGGGATCCTCGGGGTGCAGCTGCGGGTCGACGACGAGCGCGGCGCATGGGCAGGCAGCGCCGGATGCCGTGAACTTGGCGGCACACAGCGCCCGTTGACGGACGCGCACTTCCGGATCGGCAGCACCACCAAGAACTTCGTCGCGACGACAGTGCTGATGCTGGTGGCCGAGGGCCGGACCGGCCTGGACACCCCGGTCGCCGACCAGCTGCCGCAGCTCGGCCTCGACCGCCGCATCACCGTACGGATGCTGCTCCAGCACACCAGCGGGATCTTCAACCACACCGGGGAGTACTACGAGGACGGGACGGTCGCCGCCGGCATCCCCTGGCAGGGCAAGGAGTGGGTGGACCTGCGCTTCCACACCTACGAACCGGCAGAACTGGTCCGGTTCTCGCTCGCCAGGCCGGCCCGGTTCGAGCCGGGGGCAGGCTGGAGCTACGCCAACACCAACTACGTGATCGCCCGGCTGCTGGTGGAAGAGCTCACCGGCCGCTCGTTCGCCGAGGAACTGCGGCAACGCATCCTCGAACCGCTGCACCTGACCGGCACCCTGGCGCCGGGCGCGTCCCCCGAACTCCCGGCCCCCCACAACCACAGCTACTACCGCTACGACGACGCAGGGGTGGAGCGCACGATCGACATCACCCGGCAGAACCCGTCCTGGGTCGGCGCCGGCGGCGACATGATCTCCACCACCGCGGACCTGCACACGTACTTCTGCGCACTCATGGGCGGCCTGCTGCTGCCGGAGGGACTGCTGGCCGAGATGCGCACTCCGGAGCAGACCATCGGCTACGGCCTGGGGATCTTCGCTCAGGACCTGGGCGGGGGCCGCACCGTCTACCACCACAACGGCGGCCAGGGCGGCTCGGCGGCCCTGATGTACGCCTCGGCCGACGGGACCACGACACTGACCGCCGGGCTCAACTACGTCGACGACCCCGGCCTGTCGCTCGCCGCACCCTTCCAGAAGGCCCAACAGCAACTCGTCGAGGAGGTGTTCGGCACACTGGGCACATGAGCAACGGAGTCACGATCGGGCAGGCCGCGGCCTTCGTCGGCGTCACCGTGAAGACGGTGCGGCACTACCACAAGCTGGGGCTCGTCGCAGAGCCGGAGCGCGACAGCTCCGGCTACCGGCGCTACGGCTCGGCCGACCTGCTGCGCCTGGTGCAGGTGCGCACCCTCGCCACCGCCGGAGTGCCGCTCGCCGACACCGCGCCCCTGCTGGCTGCCAACGGCGCGAAGTTCACCGCCGCGCTCGCCGACGTTGAGCGTCAACTCGTCGGCCACATAGCAGAGTTGACCGCTCGACTCGAAACGCTGCGTCGGCTCGCTGACGGCGACCGGGCCCTGCTGCCCGACCGGGCCTGCGCCCTCCTGGACCGCATGCGCGCCCTCGGCTTCGCCGCCGAGTACGTCGCCACGCAGCGCGAGGCGCTGGTCCTCGCCAAGGCGCTGATCCCGGCCGGCTTCGACGGTTTCCTGGCCGTCCAGGAGACCCGCCTGGCCGACCCCGCCTACGTCGAGCTGACCCAGCGCGGCTGGGAGGCCGAGAGCTGGGACCCCGACGACCCGCGCATCGAGGAACTCGCGGCAGCCCTGGCCGACCACTACCTCGCCCACCCCGAACTCCTCGATGCCAGCGGCCCCATGCGGGCCTGGGCCACCGCCGCCGCCCGCTACCGGCTCATCAACAACCACGGCGAGGCACAGGCCCCCATCTCGGCCCGCCTGACCGCACTGACCGAACAGAAGCTCCGCGCGGCCGGCTTCCGCGTGCCCCGAGTAGCGTGACCCGCCCGCACATTCACCCCGCTCCCTGCCGGTCAGCGCGGGCAGGGCCGCGCCTGGCTGTTGTCCGCCACGAAGCGACCGTGCTGGTCGAAGCCGTCAACGAGTGGCTGTGACCAGCACTTACACAACAGCTAGCCGCCGCAGGTCAGGTCCTTCGCGGGCAGCCGGCCCGTGGTCAGGTACCGCGTGACGCCGGCGTCCGCACAGGACGGGCCGGCCACCACCACGCCGTGGCCCTCACCGCCGGCCACCGTGACCATCCGCGCACCGTGCAGCGCCCGCCGCATGCCCTGCGCCATGGCCAGCGTCGCCTGCGGGTCCCACTGGTTCTGCACGATCAGCGCGTTGACGTCGTTGCTCACCACGGTGGCCGGCTCGCTCCTCGCCGACTTCCAGAACGCGCACGGCTGAATGTTGGCCCCCAGGTCGCCGGCCAGCGGGTACTCGGCTCGGTCTCGGATCGCGTCGCGGCGGTACTGCTCGGGGTTGCGCGGCCAGCTGCGGGTGTCGCCGCAGAAGACGGCCCACACGGCGGCGGACTGGTTGTCCGCCGGAACGTCCGCACCGAACGTTGCCGCCCCCGCTTCGGCGGACCGGACCGGGACGGAGTCGGGCACCGCCGACGCGGTAGGCGTGGCCGGCGCGGGCGGTCCGCCGGCGGCCGCGGTCTTCAACGCGACGATCCACGGGGTGACGGTCGTGAGATGGACGAACGCACCGTACTGCGCACGGATGTCGGCGCCGCTGAGCGCCCCGCCCTTCGTCGGGACGGGCGTGCGGTCGGCGTGGGCGATGAGCTCCCCGTACGTCTTGCGGACCTCCGCCGGGGTCGTACCGAGCCCGTACGTGGCGTCGCGCGCGGCGGCCCACTCGGTCCACCGGGTGAAGGCGAGTTCGGCCCCCGCCGACCACCCCCGGAACATCCCTCGCCACGCGAGCGCCGGATCGAGCGCGCTGTCGAGCACGAACCGGTCCGAATGCCGGGGGAACATCTGCGTGTAGACGGCGCCCAGGTACGTGCCGTACGAGTACCCGAAGTAGGAGATCTTCCTCTCTCCCAGTGCCGCCCGGACGACGTCCATGTCCCGTGCCGTGTTGCGGGTGGTGATGTGCGGCAGCACGTCCCCCGCCTTGGCCCAGCATTTGTCGGCCACTGTCCGGGCTCGGGCCACGTCCTTCGCGAACGTCTTTGCGGTGTAGGGGTGCTGGAAGGTCTGTTCGTCGCCCGTCAGGTCGCAACCGATCGGCGAGCTCTGCCCGACCCCGCGCGGGTCGAAGCCGACCAGGTCGAACCGTTCTCGTACCTCCGCCGACAGCAGGGGCTCCATCTCCACGGGCATGGTCAGCCCCGGAACGCCCGGGCCCCCGGGATTCATCAGCAGCACGCCGTGCCGCTTCTTCGCACTGCCCGCCTTGATCCGCGACATCGCCAGGTCGATCTTCCGGCCCCCGGGGTGGCTGTAGTCCAGCGGAACCTTCACCTTCGCGCACTCGAACGCCGCCGGTCCGCTCGCATCGCAGCGCTCCCAACGGATTTTCTGCTGCGCGTACTGCTGGAGCGGATCCTTCGCCGCGAACGCCGTCGCCGGGGTGAGCCCTGCCATCACGGCCGTCGCCGCGCCGACCGTCAGTACGGAAATCGTTCGTCCGCCTCGTAGAGCCATGCCAGTCCTCTGTGCAGAATCAGTGTCTCGGATCGCCTCCAGTCTCTGTTCCACCCCACTCGTACCTCGTACGGCGCGGGGATGGGCTCGTGATCCAACTTGTGCCGTACGACGACGCAACGACCTCCTGCTGAGGTCCTGCCCCTTGTCGTTCATCGCTCCGGGTAGACGGCCGATCGGCCACCTGCCGGCCGTCACGCCGCGGACACCCCGGCCCGCAGCGAGCCGATGGCACAAAGGGCCGCGGCGTCGACGGCGCGGCCGATCGCCGTGTCGTCGGCGCCCGGGCGGGATCGGGTGACACGGTTGCCGCGTTCCGGCATCCGCCGGGGTGGGTGACGACGCCGGCCTTGTCGCGCACCCCACCGGCAGGGCTGCCGCTCCTCGCGACCGTCCGCACCGGCGGACGGAAGTCAACGTCGCTGCCTCGCCGCTCAGTTGACTGCCCGCCACCGTCCGCACTCCACGCGGAGAGCAGGGCCCATGTGAGCGGCCCATGCAGTGGTCCGGCCGTGTCGGATGCGGTGGTACGGGTGGAGCGGCGCGGGGCGAGCGCCCGACCGGTGGCCAGGTTCTTGTGGCGGCGAGTTCCTCGGGAGTGGCGGTGGCGGGCCAGATCGACGCGTCGGCCCGCTCAGCGCGGCCTCACTGTCTTCCGGGCTCGTCGGTTCAGCGCGCGGCCCTTGCGACCCCTAGGGGTTAGGGCAGGGATACCCGGCGTTGCGCGTCCAGCGAGATCCGGAAGAGAGGACCTGAGTTGTGCTTGGTCGGGTCGGCGCTGGGGTGCCCGGAGTACGGATCGTTCACGGGCGCCGCGTCGCCGGGCTGGGCCGACAGTGTGGTGGAGAGCCCCACCGCGTATTTCAGGCCGCGGGCCCGCACCCCGTGCCGGAACGCTGCGGCGTCGCCGTATCCGGCGTCCTGGGCCGCCGGCGAACCGGTGGAGGCGTTCAGGTTCGTGTACTCGGATGGATCTGCCGTCCCGTATTCGTCGCGCAAGACGAACGGACCGCACGGCAAACCTTCTAGGGTCGCCAGCAGCGAGGCTAGGAGGCGAAGCATGCGGACACTGTTGCGGGGCGGTCGCGTCATCGACCCGGCTACGGGCTTTGACGGCACGGCTGACGTGCTGGTCTGCGACGGCGAGGTCATCGCCGTCGGACCAGGGCTGCCGGCCGGCGACGACCAGGTCGAAATCGATGTCACCGGCTACATCGTCGGGCCCGGGTTCATCGATCTGCACAGCCACGTGCACTCCATCGCGGGCCAGCGGCTGCAGGCGATGGACGGCGTCACGACGGCGCTCGATCTGGAAGCCGGGATGATGCCCGTCGAACGGGCCTACGCCGAGGCGGCCGCGGCGGGACGTCCGCTGCACTACGGCTTCTCGGCTTCCTGGGGCTCCGCGCGGGCCAAGGTGCTCGTCGGCGTCGAACCGGACGCGAATATCAACACCGGGCTGGCCGTGCTCGGCGAACCGGCCTGGCAGCGGTCCTCCTCGAAGGCCGAACTGGCCGCCTGGCTGTCCCTTGTGGAGTGTGAGCTGGCGGCGGGTGCGCTCGGCGTCGGCGTGCTGCTCGGGTACGCCCCGGCCAGCGATCCGGCCGAGTTCCTGGCGTTGGCAAAGCTGGCCAAGCAGGCCGAAGCGCCCACGTACACGCACGTCCGCGAGCTGGTCGAGATGGACCCGGCCACGCCGGTCGACGGGTCGCAGGAGATCGCGATCGTCGCGGCCGAGACCGGTGCCGCGATGCACCACTGTCACGTCAACAGCACGTCCGGACGGCACGTCGACCGGGTGCTCGCCGCGCTGGAGTCGGGCCGTTCGGCCGGGTCGCGGGTGACGGTCGAGGCCTATCCCTACGGCGCGGGCAGCACCGGCGTCGGAGCGGCCTTCCTTTCGCCCGAGCGGCTCAAGATGAAGGGCCTCGGCCCGACGCGCGTCCTGATGCTGGAGACCGGCGAGCGGATCGCAGACGAGGCCCGGCTGTTGCAGGTCCGCGCCGAGGACCCGGGCGCGCCGTGCATCCTCGAGTTCCTCGACGAGGAGAACCCGAAGGACCGGGACCTGCTGCACCGGACGCTCGCCTTCCCGGATGCGATCGTCGCGAGCGACGCCATGCCGGTGTACTGGCCTGGCGCCGGCAACGAGTCCACCCAATGGCCGCTGCCCCCTGGCGGTGCGACGCACCCGCGCACGGCGGGTACGTTCTCCAAGTCGCTGCGGCTGATGGTGCGCGAGGCCGGGGTGTGGACCTGGCTGGAGGCGTTCCGGCGCTGCTCCTACCTGCCCGCGCGGGTGCTCGACGAGGTCGCGCCCGGAGCGCGGACCAAGGGCAGGCTGAACGTCGGCGCGGACGCGGACATCGTCGTCCTCGACCCCGCCACCCTCACCGACACGGCCACGTACTTCGATTCGACCCGGCCCTCGGTCGGCGTCCGGCACCTGTTCGTCGCGGGGACCCCGGTGGTCCGCGACGGGCAGCTGCTCACCGACGCGTACCCTGGCCGGCCGCTGCGGGGGGAGCCGCGATGATGGAATTCAGCTTGGAAGCTCTGCTCACCGACATCGAGACATTGGTGCGCTGCGAATCCCCGTCGTCCGACCTCGACGCGGTGGCGCACAGCGCCGAGGTGCTGGCGGACCTCGGCAAGGCCTTGCTCGGCGTGGAGCCGGAGCGGATCGTCCTCGACGGCCGGACGCACCTGCGCTGGCGGTTCGGCGACGGTCCCGCGCGTGTGCTGCTGCTGGGCCACCACGACACGGTCTGGCCGATGGGTTCCCTGGAAACGCACCCGTTTTCCGTGGCAGACGGGGTCTTGCGGGGGCCGGGCTGCTTCGACATGAAGGCCGGCGTCGTGATGGCGCTTCATGCGGCGGCGGCATTGCCGCGCCGGGCCGGATTGTCCATTCTGGTCACCGGCGACGAGGAACTGGGCTCGCCGTCGTCGCGAGGGCTGATCGAGGAAGAGGCCCGCGGCTGCGAGGCAGCGTTCGTGCTGGAGGCTTCGGCGGACGGCGGCGCGCTCAAGACCCGGCGCAAAGGCGTTTCCCACTACCGGATCGAGGTGACCGGCCGTGCCGCGCACGCCGGGCTCGAACCGGAGAACGGGATCAACGCCGGGATCGAGATCGCGCACCAGGTGCTCGCGGTCGCCGCGCTCGCCGATCCGGAGCGCGGGACCAGCGTGGTGCCGACAGTGCTGTCAGCCGGCACGACGGTCAATACCGTGCCGGCGGCGGCCGTGGTCGAGGTCGACGTGCGGGTGTGGGACGAGGAGGAACAGCTCCGCGTCGACCGTGCGGTGCGGGCGTTGCAGCCGGTGCTGGCAAAAGCACAGGTGCGGATCAGCGGCGGGATCAACCGTCCGCCGCTGGATGCCGCTTCTTCGGCCGCGTTGTTCGCACTGGCGCGGGAATTGTCCGCGGACATGGGGCTGCCGAAACTCACCGAGGCGAACGTCGGCGGTGCTTCGGACGGCAACTACACCGCGGGGCTGGGAGTGCCGACTCTCGACGGTCTCGGCGCGGTCGGCGGCGGGGCGCACGCGGATCACGAACATGTCCTGATCGAAGAGTTGCCGTGGCGGACCACATTGCTGTTCGCGCTGGTGGAAAACGTGTTGGCGAAGGTGAGTCCGTCGATTCTGACGAATCCGCCGGCCAATTCTGGTCGAGCCCGACAGTGACTCTCCGGGGTAAGCCGGGAAAGGAGCATCCGGTGACGAATCTTGCGATGAATGCGGAACAGCCGGTCACATCGGAAACCTGCGACGAGGCGGTGGCGGCCGCGCGGGCGGCGGCCACCGCGTCGGGGGTCGAGGTACGGGAGATCACCGAGATCGCCGAACTGACCGCGGTCGGAGTACTCTTCGAGGCCATCTGGCGGTCGGCGCCGGGCACCCGGCCGGTGACCACGGAGCTGCTGCGCGCGCTGTCGGCGGCCGGGAACTACGTGGCCGGCGCGTTTTCGGACGGCGAACTGCTCGGCGCGTGCGTCGGATTTTTCGGAAATCCCGGAAAAGGAAGTCTGCACAGTCACATCGCCGGAGTCGCCAAGACCGGTGCGGGCCGCGGAATCGGATATGCGCTGAAATTGCACCAGCGTGGCTGGGCATTGACGCAGGACGTCTCGGCCATCAAGTGGACGTTCGATCCGCTGGTGCGCCGCAACGCCTATTTCAACCTTGGCAAGCTCGGTGCGCTCCCGGTGCTGTACCTGCGCGACTTCTACGGGCCGATGGCGGACGGCATCAACGGTTCGGGCGACACCGACCGGCTCATGGTGTCCTGGGACCTGGGTGGCACGGCAGTGCGGGCCGCCGCGTTCGGCGAGCCCATCCGGACCGATGCGAAAGCCCTGCTCGCGCGGGGCGCCGCCGTGGCGCTCTCGGTGGACGCCGACGGCGGCCCGGCGACGGGCTCGGCAGATGCCCCGGTGGTGGTCGTCGCCGTCCCGGCGGACATCGAAGGCTTGCGCGGCACCGATCCCGGCAAGGCAGCCGCGTGGCGGGCCGCGCTGCGCGAAACGCTCGGCGGACTGATGTCCGCCGGGGGCCGGGTGACCGGCTTCGACCGGGCCGGCTTCTACGTGATTTCCAAGGAGGAGCAGTGAAACTCAGCGGTGTGGAACTGCGCCGGGTGCAGATGCCGCTCGTCGCCCCGTTCCGGACTTCGTTCGGCACTCAGTCCGTGCGCGATCTCCTGCTGCTGCGGGCGGTGACGCCGACGGGCGAGGGCTGGGGCGAGTGCGTGACGATGGCCGGCCCGCTGTACTCGTCGGAGTACAACGACGGTGCCGAGCACGTGCTGCGCCACTACCTCGTCCCGGCGCTGCTGGCCGCGGAGGACGTGACCGCGGCGAAGGTGACGCCGTTGCTGGCCAGGTTCAAGGGCCACCGGATGGCGAAGGGCGCGCTCGAGATGGCGGTGCTCGACGCCGAACTCCGCGCGAGCGAGCGGTCCTTCGCGGCCGAGCTGGGGTCGGTGCGGGACACCGTGCCGTGCGGTGTTTCGGTCGGCATCATGGACACGATCCCGCAGTTGCTCGACGTCGTGGACGGGTACCTGGACGACGGCTACGTGCGGATCAAGCTGAAGATCGAACCGGGCTGGGACGTCGAGCCGGTGCGCGCGGTCCGCGAACGCTTCGGCGACGACGTGTTGCTGCAGGTGGACGCCAACACCGCCTACACCCTGGGCGATGCGCCGCAGTTGGCCCGCCTCGATCCGTTCAGCCTGTTGCTGATCGAGCAGCCGCTGGAAGAGGAGGACGTCCTCGGCCACGCCGAACTGGCGCGCCGGATCAAGACGCCGATCTGCCTGGACGAATCGATCGTGTCGGCGCGCGCGGCGGCGGACGCGATCAAGCTGGGCGCGGTCCAGATCGTGAACATCAAGCCGGGTCGGGTCGGTGGTTACCTCGAAGCGCGGCGGGTGCACGACGTGTGCGCCGCGCACGCGGTTCCGGTGTGGTGCGGCGGGATGATCGAGACCGGCCTCGGCCGGGCGGCGAACGTCGCGCTCGCCTCGCTGCCGGGCTTCACGCTTCCCGGGGACACCTCCGCGTCCGACCGGTTCTACCAGAGGGACATCACCGAGCCGTTCGTGCTGTCCGACGGGCACCTGCCGGTGCCGACCGGTCCGGGCCTCGGCGTGGCGCCGATTCCGGAGCTGCTCGACGAGGTGACCACCGCGAAGGTGTGGATCGGTTCGTAGCCTGGCACGAATTCCGCCGATAGATTTGGCCGGATCGAACCAACCGGTTGGACCGGGGCCGGATCTACCTTCGGGGAGTGCTGACACCCGTGCCGAGCAAACCGCACACGAGTCTGGGTCGCGTCCTCGAAGCCCTCGGGGACGTGCTCCTCGAACCGGTCGCCGTCGGGCGTGTCACCCCGCGGCACCTCAGCGGCGTGGTGATCCACGATCCGCACGACGACGCCGAGTTCCCCGCCGAGGCGGTCGTCCTCGGGGTCGGCGTGCGCGAGACCGACGAGATCGCGAAGCTGCTGCACACCGTCGGCGAACGGGGGGCGGCCGCGCTGGTCGTGCGGTCGCCCGTCCCCGCGTCGGCGGAGCTGGTCCAGGCGGCCGACTCCACCGGGGTCGCGCTGCTCGGGCTGGCCAGCGCGGCGTCGTGGGCGCAGCTCGCCGCGATGCTCCGCACGTTGCTCGCCGAGGGCGACGTCGGCGATGTCTCCCCGCAGACGCTCGGCGGGATGCCGTCCGGTGATCTGTTCGCGCTCGCCAACGCGATCGCCGCGCTGCTGGACGCGCCGGTCACCATCGAGGACCGCAACTCGCGCGTGCTCGCCTTCTCCGGCCGCCAGGACGAGGCCGATCCTTCCCGCGTCGAAACGATTCTCGGCCGCCAGGTGCCCGAACGGTTCACCCGCCAGCTGGAGAAGGAAGGCGTTTTCGAACGCCTTTACCGGAACCACTGGCCGGTTTACGTCTGCCCGGACGGCTACGACGAGAACATCGCCATGCCCAGGGTCGCGGTCGCGGTCCGAGCCGGTGACGAGGTCCTCGGTTCGATCTGGGCCGCAGTCGACAACGAGCTCAGCGAGGAACGTACCGCGGCGTTGGTCGACGCCTCGAAGATCGTCGCGCTGCACATGCTTCGGCTGCGCGCTGGGGCCGATGTCGAGCGCCGGTTGCGGGCCGATCTGGTGAGCACCGCGCTCGAAGGCGGCCCCGGCGCGCCGGAAGCCATCGCGCGCCTCGGATTGCTGGGGCAGCCCACCATCGTGCTCGCCATGGGACTCCTCGAGGGCCCCGACGACGACCTCCGGCTCGTCGCGGAACGCCAGCGAGTCGCCGACGCGTTCGCCATGCACCTCAGCGCCGTCCAGCCCCGGTCGGCGGTAGCGCTGGTCGGCGATGTCGCGTACGGCATCGTCCCGATGGCCGGGAATCACGGCGATTGCCGCGAACGCTCGGTGCGCGTCGCGTCGACCTTCCTGGAACGCACGGGCCGCCGGGCCGGCGCCGCAATCGGCGTCGGACCGCTCGCGCTCGACGGCTCGGGCCTGCGCGCGTCCCGCGACGGGGCCGACCGCGCGTTGCGCGTGTTGCTCACCAACGGCGGCGCAAAACGAGTGATCACCGCCGAGGACGCGCACATCGAAGCGCTGCTGCTCGAATTGGCGGACCTCTCCGCGACACGCGGCGATGTCGCGACCGGGCCGATCGCGAGGCTGCTGGCCTACGACACGAAACACCAGTCGCAGCTCGTGCACACGCTGCGGTGCTGGCTCGATTCTTTCGGCGACATCGGCGCCGCGTCGGCCGCCGCGTACGTGCATCCGAGCACGTTCCGGTACCGGTTGCGCCGGCTCGTCGAGGTCGGCGGAATCGATCTCGACGACCCGGGAGACCGGTTCACGGCGATGGTGCAACTGCATTTGCTGCCGCGAGAGGGGAAAGCCGTTCCGGTCGAAGAGGCCTGACCGCCCGCGCGGTTGTTCCCCGGGCTCGAAAGACCTCCGCGGTGTTCGTGCTCTTCCGCCCCTCGCCGTGGGCGCCATGACGGCACTCTCCGGCGAAGGAACGTGCACAGCACGGAGGGCTGCCCGCCTCGCGAAAGAGGTCGGGGTCGAGGCCCGGCTGCACGCCGCCATGGCCGACGGCACCCGCAGCATCGGGATCGGCGAGGACGTTCCGGTCGTTCCCGCGTCGGTGTTCAAGGTCCCGATCGCGCTGGGCCCGGGGCGTGCGCGGACGTCCGGCGCCGGCTGGAACCGCAGGTCCGGCCGCACCGACTGCGGTCCGGGTTCCCGACGACGAGATGCGCACCAGCGGCAGGACGGGCACGACGCTGCCCGCTGTGCGCGATGAGGTCGTCGTGGTCGAGTACCCGGACGGCGGCCGGTACTCGGTCGTCGTGTACACCCGCGCCGAGGACGCCCGTTCCCGGCTCCCGAGCGCGACGCATTCATCGGTTTCGCCGCGGCGACGGCAGTGGAGTCGCTGCGCATGGCCTGATTCGTCTGGGCGGAGGAACTTTCCCCGCGCTCTCCTCGGTCCGGACGAACAAGTGACGTAGGCCACCGACCTAGCATTCCGGAAACGCCGGACCACCCTGACCCGGACAGAAGGTGCACATGTCGAAAATTCACGAGATAGAGACTTGGCTCCAGGAGAACTTCGCCGCTGTGCTGGCCCAGCATCAGGTCCCCGGCGCCGCGATCGCGGTGCTCGCCGACGGAGAGGTGATCGACCACGCGGCGGGCGTCCTGAACAAGGCCACCGGGGTGGAGTCCACTGTGGACTCGCTGTTCCAGATCGGGTCGATCACCAAGGTGTGGACGACCACCCTGATCACGCAACTGGTCGACGAGGGCCGCCTCGACCTCGACCGGCCGGTGCGCGACTACCTGCCGGAGTTCGCGCTCGGCGACGACGAGGCCGCGGCCGCGATCACCGTCCGGCAGCTGACCTGCCACACCGCCGGCTTCGAGGGCGACATCTTCACCGACACCGGGCCTGGCGACGACGCGGTGGAGAAGCTCATCGCCACGCTGTCCGACGTGCCGCAGCTTTTTTCGCCGGGCGAGCGGTTCTCGTACAACAACGCCGGCTACTGCGTACTCGGCCGCATCATCGAGGTGCTGCGCGGCAAGTGCTGGGACGACTGCGTGCGCGACCACCTCGTCGTGCCACTCGGCCTGACCCACGCAGCAACTGGGCCCTACGACGCGATCCGCTACCGCGCCGCGATCGGCCACGTCGCCCCGAAGCCGGGCGAGGAGCCGGTGCCTGCGCCGACCTGGGCGCTGACCCGCTCGAACGCCCCGGCCGGTTCGACGCTCGCGATGCGCCCGCGGGACCTGCTGACCTTCGTCAGAATGCACCTGAACGACGGCAAGGCCGACGACGGCACACAGGTGCTGTCGCCGGAGTCGCCGGCCGCGATGCGCGAGCCGCAGGTGGAGGTGCCCCCGCTCGGCATCATGGCCGACCACTGGGGCCTCGGTTGGATGCTCTTCGACTGGGAGGGCGGCCAGGTGATCGGCCACGACGGCGGCACCATCGGCCAGTCGGCCTTCCTGCGCGTGGTGCCGGAGCGAAACGTCGCGGTCGCGTTGCTCACCAACGGCGGGCAGCCGCTGCACGTCTACCAGGAAGTCCTGGGAAAGCTGCTTGACGAACTGGCCGGTGTCAAGCTCCCGGCACTGCCGGAGCCGAACCCCGCGGCCGCCCAGGCCGACCTGTCCCGGTACGTGGGCGAGTACTCGTCGATGGTCGCCGATACCGTCGTTACCGCGGAAGACGGCAAACTGTGGATGGAGCGCACACCGAAGGGGATCTTCGCCGAGCTCAGCGGCGCACCTCCGGCGAAGGAGGAACTGCTGCCCTACCTCGGCGACGCGTTCGTCGCCGAGGTCCCGCAGGTCCCGGGTGTCTATATGGCACACGCGTTCGTCGGCGACGACGGCACCGGCCGCGCCCAGTTCCTCCACACCGGCCGCGCCGACCGACGGGTGTCCCGGTGAGCGAGATCCGCGAACAGATCGAGGCCGTCTTCGCCGAAGCCGGCGCGGAAGGGTTCCTGCACGCTCGGGAAGTCGGCGTGCCGAACGGACCCGACGTGTCGGCGGGCGGCGACGACCCGGTGGTGCTGGCGTCGGTGTTCAAGATTGCGGTGGCCGTCGCCTACGCCCGCGAAGTCGTGGCGGGACGGATCGACGAGACCGAGCGGACGTTGGTGACCGCGCGGTACCGGATCGGCGGTATCGGCACCGCGGGCTGCGCCGACGACGTCGAGATGAGCTGGCGCGACCTCGCGCACTTCATGCTCACGATGAGCGACAACGCCGCGACCGACCTGGTGTTCCACCGCGTGGGCCAGGAAGCGGTGGACCGGGTGCTGGCCGACCTCGGGCTGGCCCGCACCCGGCTGATCGGTTGCTGCGAGGACCTGTTCGCATCCGTCGTGGCGGACCTCGGGGGGACCCCGGACTCCGACCTCGAAGCGCTGCTGGGCGAGGCCACGCCGGAGCAGATACTGAAGCTCTCGGTGCTCGACCCGCGACGCACGACCTCGTCGACGCCGCGCGAGACGACTGCGCTGCTCGACGCGATCTGGACCGATCGGGCAGGCGAACCCGAAGCCTGCGAACGCGTCCGCACGACCATGGCCCAGCAGGTCTGGCCGCACCGGCTGTCGTCCGGATTCCCGTCCGGGGTGCGGATCGCGGCGAAGACCGGGACGCTGCCCGGCGTCCGCAACGAAGCGGGAGTGGTGGCCTTGGGGGACGGCCGCCGGTTCGCGGTCGCGGTGTTCACCCGCGCCCGCTCCCTCGAAGACCGTCTTCCCGCGGTCGACGCGTCCATCGGCGCCGCCGCCCGGCTGGCCGTCGACCACCTCCACGCGCAGTGCGCGACTCGCTGGGAGAACCCCGATGATCGTGTCAAGCCGTCTGCGTGACCGGCGGGGCGGAGGTGAACCGCCTCTTGTCCCGCACGATCGCCCGCAGCACGCCGCCACGGCGGTGGGCGAGTGCGAGCAGTGCCTGGGTGTGGATCAGGCCCTGGGCGCGTTTCTCGAAGTACCAGCCCCTCGACGGGCCCGGTCGCATCATGGCGGACTGTACGGACACGGACAACAACCAGTGCAGGCACCGGTTGTGGCGTTCGGGCCGGTGGTGGTCGCCGGTGCGACGGCCGGAGTCGCGGAGCGGCGGCGTTCCAGCCAGATGGTCAGCGCCTGACGACGATCCTGCGACAGAGCAGCCGGGGCCTGGTATTCGGTCAGCATGACAACCGGGCCTTGGCCGCGGAGTAGCCGAAGGCCCGTTCCAGCGCGGCGGCAAGCAGGTCACGCGGGCGGTTGACGAGCCGGCCCCGGTCGGCGATGACCAGGGCGGCCTTGGCATCGGCCTCGTCCTCACCGCGGCAAGCGCCGGCCATCGGTTGACGACGGGGCCGGGCACGTCGACGACCTCCTGACCGTGCGCGATGGGCAGGGCCGGCGGCAGGGCGGAGGCCTGGCCGGAGGTGCCCACCACCCACCGCACCTCGTCGGCCTTCTGCCGGGCGGTGTCGATCAGCGTCGGGATCCGGGCTCGTTGTTGATCACCTTCCTCGGGAACAGCGTATGCCGTCGGCCTTGACCGCCACCGCCCAGTGGTGGCCCTTGCCGGCATCGGTGCCGGCCCCGTATCCGCGTGTGATGCCCGGTCACACGTATTGCCCCGTTCCTCCGTGATCAGCACTTCCGCGGCCCGGGAACCCTCCGCCGACAGGTCCTCAACCGGCGATGCCCGCAGTTCTCGATCAGCAAGCCGGAGCGTCCCGCAGGACCGGGCGGCCATTCCCCTGGAGACAGGAGCCATCGACGGCGAACACCCCATCAGCCACACCCGGTCCTCCCGGACCGCCCGACTTTCTTTGAGGAAACCCCATGAAAACTGCTCGGCTCACCGCCGTGATGGTGGGCGTGGTGGCCTTGACCGTGAGCGCGTGCGGGCAATCAGCGCAATCCGGGCAGGACCGGACCGCGAATCAGAGACTGACCGACGGCAAGACCTTCACCTATGCCATCTCCTCGGATCCGGGAACGCTCGACCCGGCGATCACCGTGCTTTCGATCGCCCGCGGCGTCGACCAGTTCCTCTACGACGGCCTGATCGGCCTCGACACGAAGGGGCAGCCACAGCCGGCGATCGCGGAGAAGTGGCAAGCCTCCACGACCAGCGCGTCCTTCACCCTGCGCAAGGGCATCACCTGCGCAGACGGCACCCCGCTGACCGCGAAGGACGTGGCCGGGAGCATCAACTTCGTCGGCGACCCGGCGAACAAGTCGCCGATCGCGGGCGTCACGGTGAAGGCGGGCACGGAGGCGGTCGCCGACGAGGCCGCGGGCACGGTCAAGGTCACCAGCGGGGCGCCGGACGCGTTCCTGCTCCGCAACCTCGTCAACGTGCCGATCGTCTGCGCGAAGGGGCTGGCCGACCGCAAGACGCTGGCCAAGGGCGAGAACGGCACCGGCATGTTCACTGTGTCCGAGATCGTCCCGAACGACCACTACACGCTGACGCGGCGCAAGGACTACACGTGGGGTCCCGGCCAGTTCGACTCGAAGCAGCCGGGCCTGCCGGACAAGGTGGTCATCCGGGTCATCCCGAACATGACGACGACGTCGAACCTGCTGCTGTCCGGCGAGGTCAACGGCGCCTCGGTCACCGGGCAGGACCAGCAGCGGCTGCGGGCGCAGCGGCTGTTCCACACCGACCTCACGGCTCCGTTCGGGGAGCTGTTCTTCAACCAGGCGCCCGGCCGGTTCGGCGCCGACCAGGCCATGCGCCGCGCGCTGGTCCAGGCGCTCGACCTCGCTCAGGTCCGGAAGGTGCTGACCCGGGACGGCAGCGCCCCGGTCAAGGGCATGGTCACCGGCAATCCCCCGCCGTGCGACGGCGATTCGGTCACCGGGAAGATCCCCGGCTTCGACGCCGCCGCAGCCAAGGCCGCGCTCGACGCGGCAGGCTGGAAGCCGGGTCCGGACGGCATCCGGGTCAAGGACGGGAAGCGCCTCGCGCTCACCGCCGTCTACGGCACGCAGCTGGGCCCGACCATGGCCCCTGGCGCCGAGCTGATGCAGCAGGGCTGGAAGGACGCCGGCATCGACGTCACGCTCAAGGGGGTCGACAGCCCGGGTCTGAGCCAGGCACTGTTCGCCACCGGCGAGTGGGACATCTCGATGGCGCCGCTCGGACTGACCCTGCCGAGCCAGCTGATCCCGTTCGTGTCCGGCGCAGAGCCCCCGCAGGGCACGAACTTCGCGCACATCAAGAACGCCACGTACGACTCGCTGGTCGCCAAGGCGGCTTCGCAGGCCGGCACAGCGGGCTGCACGGACTGGCTGGCCGCTGAATCGGCACTGTTCGAGAGGCAGGACGTCGTGCGGTTCGCGAACTCGGTGCTCCCGACCTTCGGGAACAACGCCCGGTTCGAGATCGCGAACGGCTACCTCAAGCCGTCCTCCATCCGGATGTACTCCTGATGACCGGCGCGAGCGCCGTCGAGGGCCCGAAGGTGAGCCCCTGGCTGGCCTTCGCCGCCCGCCGCCTCGGACGGTTCGTCGTGTCGCTGTGGGTGCTGGTGACGATGGCGTTCCTGATGATCCAGCTCATCCCGGGCGACCCCGTGCGCGCGGCGCTCGGCCTGACCGCGCCGGCCGAGCTGGTGAACGCCCGCCGCGTCGCGCTCGGGCTGGACCGTCCGCTGTGGCAGCAGTACCTGGACTACTTCGGCGGGCTGTTCAGCGGCGACTTCGGCACGTCGATGCTGAGCGGGCAACCGGTCGGCGACATCATCGCCACCCGGCTGCCCGCGACCTTGCAGCTGGCGTTGCCCGCCTTCGTGGTGGTCATCGCCCTCGCGATCCCGCTCGGCCTGACCTTCGCCGTGCTGACCCGCGGCGGCCGCCGCCGTGGCAGCGAACTGGCCTTCACCTCGACGACCGTGCTGTTCGCCGCGATCCCGGAGTTCCTGGTCGCGGTGGCGCTGGTGGCGTTCTTCGCGGTGCAACTGGGCTGGTTCCCGGTGGCCGGGCACGAGGGCGCGGGCTCGCTGGTCCTCCCGATCGTCGCGCTGGCGCTCGGCCCTGCGTCGACGCTCTCCCGGATCGTCCGGGTGGAGATGCTTTCCGTACTGGGCAACGACTTCATCCGCACCGCGCGAGCGAAGCGGCTGCCTGCCCGGCTGGTCCACCTGCGGCACGCACTGCCGAACGCGCTCACCGCGACGCTGACGCTCGGCGGGCTCATGCTCGTCTCCATGGTCGCGGGCACCGTGCTGGTGGAGAACGTCTTCGCCTGGCCGGGCCTCGGCTCGACGATCTCGCAGTCCATCCTGCAGAAGGACTACCCGCTGGTGCAGGGGATCGTGCTCGTGTACGGCGTCGGCGTGCTGCTGGTGAACCTCGTGGTGGACCTGCTGCTGGCGGTCCTCGATCCGCGTTCGACGATCCGGGAGAACTGAGATGAAGAAACGGCGCGGAGCGCAGTGGCTCGCGGCCCTGCGCACCCCCTTGGGCGGGTTCGCGGCCGCCCTGCTTCTGCTGGCCCTCGCGGTCGCGGTGCTGGGCCCGATCCTGTGGCAGGACGCGGCTTCGGCGGTCGACACGAACGCGATCGGCCAGGGTCCGTCTGCGCAGCACTGGGTCGGCACCGACGAACTGGGTCGTGACATCTTCTACCGGGTGCTGGTGGCGTCCCGGCTTTCGGTGCTGCTGGCGCTGATCGCCACCGTGATCGGCGTGGCGACGGGACTCGTGCTCGGCATGCTGCCGACGGTGCTGCCGCGTCCGCTCGGAAGGCTGCTGGCGACGGCGGTGAACATCGCGGTCGCGTTCCCCGGGCTGCTGCTGGTGCTGTTCTTCGCGGTGATCTTCGGCGTGGGCACACGAGGCGCGGTCATGGCGATCGGATTCGCACTGGCTCCGCAGTTCGCGCGGCTGACGCAGACCTTGTCCGCGTCGGTGGCCGGCCGGGACTTCGTGTCGGCGGCACAGGTAGCGGGAGTGGGCCGGATCCGGTTGCTGTACCGGCACATCCTGCCCAACATCGGCGAGCCGCTGGCGATCAACGCCACCATCGGCGCGGGCGGTGCGCTGCTGGCCTTTTCCGGGCTGTCCTTCCTCGGCATCGGTGTGCAGGCCCCGGACTACGACTGGGGCCGGCTGCTCAACGAAGGCCTCAACGGCATTTACGTCAACCCGGCGGCGGCGCTCGCACCCGGTGTCGCGGTGGTCGTCGCGGGGCTCGCGTTCAACCTGTTCGGTGAGACGATCGCCGGCGTGATCGGCGTCCGGACCCGGCTGCCGCGGCTGGTCCCCCGGCCGGTCCGAAAGTCCACAGTGGATCCGGCAGCGGCGATGGACGACACCGTGCTGGTGGTCGAG
The DNA here is from genome assembly GCF_042268205.1 of Streptomyces sp. NPDC056160. Classification (NCBI taxonomy): domain Bacteria; kingdom Bacillati; phylum Actinomycetota; class Actinomycetes; order Kitasatosporales; family Streptomycetaceae; genus Streptomyces; species Streptomyces sp. NPDC056160. Next base: position 40,080 of record NZ_JBHJUW010000022.1, on the reverse strand, counting down.
AACCTGGAAGTCGCCTTCCCGCAGCCGTCCGGCTGGACGGTGCCGGTGCGCGGCGTGAGCTTCACAGTGCGGGCGGGCGAGGCGATCGGCGTCGTCGGCGAATCGGGTTCGGGCAAGAGCCTGACCGGACTCGCGGTGTCAAGGCTGATCGAAGCGCCCGGTTCGGTGACCGCCGACCGGCTGGATTTCGCCGGTACGCCGGTGCTCACCACGCCGGAACGCGAACTGCGGCCGCTGCTCGGCACGTCGCTGGCGATGGTGTTCCAGGACCCGATGACGTCTTTCAACCCGACCCGCCGGATCGGCAAGCAGCTCGCCGAGGTCTCCGAACAGCACCAGGGGCTTTCGCGGACCCAGGCGCTCGCGCGGGCGGTCGACCGGCTGCGCGCCGTGCGCATCCCGGCGGCGCAGCGGCGGGCGCGGCAGTACCCGCACGAGTTCTCCGGCGGCATGCGCCAGCGCGCGATGATCGGCATGGGCCTGATGGGCGACCCGAGGCTGATCATCGCGGACGAGCCGACGACGGCGCTGGACGTGACCGTGCAGCGGCAGTTGCTCCGGTTGCTGGCGCGGACGCGCGCCGAACGCGGCACAGCGATCATCCTGATCAGCCACGACATCGCGGTCGTTTCCCAGACGTGCGAACGGGTCCTGGTGATGTACGCCGGGCGGATCGTGGAGGACCTGCCTGCCGCCGGTCCGGAGATCCGGCCGCGGCACCCGTACACGCGGGCGCTGCTGGCCACGACGCTCGACCTGGACACCGACCCGGACGCGCCGCTCGCGGTGATCCCGGGCCGCCCCCCGGAACCGCACCGGATGCCGGCCGGCTGCGCGTTCGCCGACCGCTGCCCGGCGGCGACGGACCAGTGCCGCACGCGAGACCCGGAACTGACCGTGATCGCGCCGGAGCATCGGGTGGCGTGCTGGCATCCGGATGAGGCGATGCCGCAAGCAGCGGGTGCCGTCGTCGTGGCGGGAGGCGTGGAATGAGCGAGCTGGTTTTCGATTCCGTCAGCGTGCGGTACGGCGGACGGCGCGGACTCACCGCGGTGGACGGGGTTTCCCTCACCGTTCCCGCGGGCCAGGTCGTCGGCCTGGTCGGCGAGTCCGGTTCGGGCAAGTCGACGCTCGCCCGGGCAGCGGTCGGGTTGTCGCCGGTGAGCGCGGGCCGGGTGCTGCTCGGTGGAGTGGATGTGCGCAAGCTGCCGCGCCGCCGCCCGCTGCAGATGGTGTTCCAGGATCCGTATGCGTCGCTCAACCCGAGGATGACCATCGGCGAGTCGATCACCGAAGCGATGCCGCGGGGCAGCAAGGCGGCTCGGCGGGCGGAAGTGGCGCGGCTGCTGGAACTGGTGAATCTTGATCCGGACCGTGCCGGGCAACTGCCCGGGGAGATGTCCGGCGGGCAGCGCCAGCGCGTGGCGCTCGCCCGCGCGCTCGCCGGGCGGCCGCAGGCGCTGATCGCCGACGAGATCACCTCCGCGCTCGACGTTTCGGTGCAGGGCGCGGTGCTCAATCTGGTGCGGTCGGTGCAGCGGCAGCTCGACCTGTCGATGCTGTTCATCTCGCACAACCTCGCCGTCGTGCGCTATCTCAGCGACATCGTCGCGGTGATGTACCTCGGCCGGATCGTCGAGGCCGGTCCGGCGGAGCAGGTGCTCACCGATCCGCAGCATCCCTACACCCGCGACCTGCTCGACGCCGCCCCCTCGGCGCACAAGTCGCTGTTCGACCTCGAACCGAGCGCGACCGCGGACGCGGAAACGCCGGACCAGCACGACCCGCCCGCCGGGTGCCGGTACCACCCGCGCTGCCCGGTCGGCCCGCTCGTGCGCACCGACCGCGACATCTGTCTTCGCGCCGATCCGGCCGAGGACGCCGCGCCCCGGCGACACGCCGCGGCCTGCCACTTCAGCGAATCCGAGGGCCACGAGCCCGTGATCTCCGAAGGAGCCAGCGGATGACCCGCCGTCTCGCCATCGAAGACCTGTACGACCTCGCCGCGCCCAGCCAGCCCGCGCTTGCGCCGGACGGCAGCCGGGTCGTCTACGTGCTCCGGACCGCGGACCGGGACGAGGACCGCAACGTCGACGCGCTCTGGACGGTGGCCACGGAGTCGGGCGAGGCCCGGCAGCTCACCGGTGGAAACGCCGACGCAGCACCGAAGTGGGCTCCGGACGGCTCCCGGCTCGCGTTCCTGCGCGCTCAGGACGGTCCGCCGCAGGTGTGGTTCCTCCCGGCGGACGGCGGCGAAGCCGAGCAGATCACCAGGCTTCCGCTCGGCGCGGGCGCACCGGTGTGGAGCCCGGACGGCAGTCAGATCGCCTTCTCCGCGGCGACCGATCTCGCCGCGCCCGCCGCGGCCCCCGCGGCGAACGTGCCGATCGTGGTCGAGCGGCTGAACTACAAGTCCGACGGGCCCGGCCTGCTGAAGACTCTCCGTAGCCATCTGCACGTCCTCGATGTCGCCACTGGCGCAGTCCGGCAGCTCACCTTCGGCGACTGGCACGCGGGCGAACCCGCGTGGTCGCCCGACGGCACGCACGTGGCGTTCGCCGCGGCACAGGACGACGACGCCGACCTCACCCTCCGGTCCGCCGCTTACGTGCTCGACGTCACCGAACGGAAGTCCGAACCGAAGCTGGTCGGTTCCGCTGAGGGCATGGCGGGCACGGTCAGCTGGACCGCCGACGGCACGGCGCTGCTGGTGGTCGGCCGCACCGACACGGCCACCGGGCACCTCGGCCTGATACGGGTCCCGCTGGAGGGCGGCGAACCGGTCGACCTGGCCGCTTCCCTCGACCGTAACGTGATGCCCGGCGGCGCTGGTTATCCGGGCGTGCTGCCACAGGTCACCGCGGCGGGGGACGCCGTGTTGTTCGCGATCCGCGACCGCGGGTGCACCCATCTGTACGAAGCCGACCTGGCCGGCGGGGAACCGCGCCCGGTGCTGACCGGCGCCGACAACGTGGTGTCCGGAGTGAGCCTGGTCGGCGACCGGGCAGCGGTCGTGCTGGCCACGGCCGATTCGTTCGGCGAGATCGTGGTGCTCGACCGCGCCACGGGTTCGCTCGACGTGCGCACACAGCATGGTGCGGCAGTGTCCGAAGCGGAACTGTTCTCCCGTCAGGCGCGGGAGTTCACCATCAGCGACGGCACGATCGTGCAAGGCTGGCTGATCCGCGACCCCGAGCGCACCGGCGCGCAGCCGCTGCTGATCGACATCCACGGCGGTCCGCACAACGCCTGGAACGGTGCCGCGGACTCGATTCACCTCTACCACCAGGCGCTTGCCGAGCGCGGCTGGGCGGTGCTGCTGCTCAACCCGCGTGCCAGCGACGGTTACGGCGAAGCGTTCTACACCGCCACGGTCGGCGCGTGGGGCCAGGCGGACGCCGCTGATTTCCTGGAGCCGATCGACCAGCTCGTGGCCGAGGGCCTGGCCGACCCGGACCGGCTCGCCGTCACCGGGTACAGCTACGGCGGCTTCATGACCTGCTATCTGACCAGCCGGGACGACCGCTTCGCCGCCGCCGTCGCCGGTGGTGTGGTCAGCGATCTGACCAGCTTGGCCGGTACCTCCGACGGCGGGCATTTCCTTGCGGTCAACGAGTTCTGCGGCGTTTCGACGAGCAGCTACGAGAGGTCGTCCCCGTACTCGAAGGCCGAGCAGGTCCGCACGCCGACGCTGATTCTGCAGGGCGCCGAGGACATCCGGTGCCCGGTCGGGCAGGCGGAGCAGTGGTTCACCGCGCTGCGCGAGCGCGATGTGCCGTCGAGGCTGGTGCTCTACCCCGGCGGCTCGCATCTGTTCATTCTGGACGGTCCGCCCTCGCACCGCGTCGACTACAACCGGCGCGTCGTCGAGTGGGTGGAGCAGTACGCGGGTGCGGTCGGCGGGGTTTCGCGGGTGCCGATCGAGGCCGCGCACTGGAGCCGTCGGCTGGCGGAGCTGGCGCGCAAGCACCGCGTTCCCGGTGCGTCGCTGGGGATTCTGCGTGTCGAGACCGGCGAGGAGGTGCTCGCGACGCACGGCGTGCTGAGCACGACCACCGGAGTCGAAGTCACCGAGGACTCGCTGTTCCAGATCGGCTCGATTTCCAAGGTATGGACGTCGACGGTGGTGATGCAGCTGGTCGACGAGGGTCTGCTCGACCTCGACGCGCCGGTGACCGACGTGCTGCCGGAGTTGCGGCTGGCGGATCCCGAGGTGGCCAAGCGCGTCACCACGCGGCACCTGCTGACCCACACCAGCGGCATCGACGGCGACATCTTCACCGACACCGGCCGCGGCGACGACTGTGTCGAGAAGTATGTGGACCTGCTGGAAGACGCCGCGCAGAACCACCCGCTCGGCGTCACGTTCTCGTACTGCAACTCGGGTTTCGTCCTCATGGGACGGGTGATCGAGAAGCTCACCGGGAAGACCTGGGATGCCGCCATGCGGGAGAAGCTGTTCGCTCCGCTCGGACTCACGCACACCGTCACGCTGCCGGAGGAGGCGTTGCTGTTCCGCGCCGCGGTCGGCCACATCGCCTCGGACGACGCCGATCCGGAGCCGGCGTCGACCTGGCAGTTGCCGCGCTCGGCCGGTCCGGCCGGTCTGATCACTGCCCGGAGCGCGGACGTGCTCGCGTTCGCCCGACTGCACCTCACCGGCGGTCTGACCGCGGACGGCTCGCGGATCCTGTCGGAAGAATCGGCCGCGGCCATGGCGGAGAAGCAGGCTGAGGTGCCGGACCCGCGCACCCTTGGCGATTCGTGGGGTCTCGGCTGGATCCGCGACGACTGGAACGGCCACCGCGTGATCGGCCACGACGGCAACACGATCGGCCAGTCCGCGTTCCTGCGGCTGCTGCCGGACCAGGGCCTCGCGGTCACTCTGCTGACGAATGGCGGCCACGCCCGAGACCTGTATGTGGAGCTGTACCGGGAAATCTTCGCCGAACTCGCCGACGTGGCCATGCCGCGCCCGCTCGAACCGCCGGCGACCCCGGTCACGGTGGACGTGAGCCGGCACCTCGGCGTTTACGAACGGGCCGGCGTCCATGCAGAGGTGACGGAGGGCCCGAACGGGCTGCGCCTGGTGCACACCACCACCGGCGCTCTGGCGGAACTCATGCCGAAGAAGACACAGGCGTTCGACCTGGTGCCGGTCTCGGACACGCTGTTCCTGTTCCGAGAACCGGGCGGGAAGTTCTGGACGCCGGTGATGTTCTACACCCTGCCGACGGGAGAGCCGTACGTCCACTACGGGGTGCGAGCCACTCCGAAGGTGTCCCAAACCGTTTCGAGCCGGCTGTCACTCCGACAGAGGCCTCCGGTCACCTGAACGGCACGGTTGCCGGGCGGTGGAGGGGACGGCCCGCAACGGTATGCGGAGGGGGAAAGTTCATCCAAAAGGAGAAGTTGATGCGTGCAACCGACGGACACGCCCGCCGCAGGACCCTGTCCGCCGTGGCGGCGTCCGTGGCCGCAGGCGCGGTCCTGACCGGCTACTGCGCCGCGTCCGGCGCCGCGTCCGCCCTTCCGGCCTCCCTCATCACCGGCGGCGGCACGAGCGACGGCGACACGTCCAACGGAAACGTCCCCTGCGGAATGCCGTCCGTCTCGCTCGACCGCACCACCCAGTCCTTCCTCAACCAGCTCGCCCACCAGGGCGGCAAGCCGCTGTTCGAGCAGACCCCCGCGCAGGCCCGCGAGGTCCTGAACAAGCTCCAGGCCCAACCCGTGCCCGAGCTTCCCGCGGACATCACCGAGAAGACGATCAAGGGCGGGCCGACCGGACAGGTGTCCCTGCGCATCGTCCGTCCCGCCGGAGTCAAGGGAACGCTTCCCGGCCTCGTCTACATCCACGGCGGCGGCTGGGTACTCGGCAACGCCAAAACCCACGACCGCCTGGTGCGTCAGCTCGCCAACGGAGCCCACGCGGCGGTCGTCTTCGTCAACTACACGCCCTCCCCCGAAGCCCGCTTCCCCGTCGCCATCGAGCAGGCCTACACCGCCTCCAAGTGGGTCGCCGAACACGGCAAGGAGATCGGCATCGACGGTAACCGACTCGCCGTCGCCGGCGACTCCGTCGGCGGCGACATGACCGCCGCCGTCACCATGATGGCCAAGCAGCGCGGCGGAGTGAAGTTCCGCCGGCAGGTCCTCCTGTACCCCGTCACCGACGCCAACTTCGACACCACCTCCTACAAACGGTTCCAGGAGAACTGCTGGCTCACCCGCGCCAACATGGAATGGTTCTGGGACAAGTACGCACCCAGCACCGCCGACCGCAACAACCCCCTGGCCTCGCCCAACAAGGCCACCACCGCACAACTGCGCGGCCTGCCCCCCGCACTCGTCGTCACCGACTCCGACGTCCTGCTCAACGGAGCCAAGACCTACATCGGCAAGCTGCGCGCCGCCGGCGTCAACGTCCAGCACCTGGACTACCCGCACACCGTGCACGACTTCATGATGCTCAACGCCCTGCGCGACACACCGTCCACCAAGGACGCCGTCGCCAAGACCACCGCCGCCCTCCGTCAGGCACTGAACAGCTGACGCAGGCTGCCGCGCCCGGCCGGAAGCGTCACCGCACCCCCGGCCGGGGCCGGCCCACACCAAAACCAGCGGACTGACCGCTCCTGACGGCTCGGCGCCCTCGAAGCCCGGTGGTCCAGCGACGCTGCCGGGGCCGCCGCCGATACCCCACATGTTTCCCCCGGTCTCCGCGCCGTGGCCGCAGCGAAGCCGTCCGGCGCGTACCGAGCAGGAGGAGGAGCGGCGAGATGACAGGCTTCTCACCGGGATTCCGGGGCCGGACCCACGCCTTCGAGGGACGTCTTCCGCCCGGCCAGTATCCGACGGAGTCCTTCCCCGTGCTGTCCGCCGGACCGACCCCGCACCCGGATACCGCACAGTGGTCCTTCACCGTCACCGACGAGACCGGACGACAGCGTTCGTGGACGTGGGACGAGATGATGAACCTGCCGCAACAGGAACCCACGGTGCACATCCACTGCGTCACCCGCTGGTCCAAGTTCGCCACCCGGTGGCGTGGCGTCTCCCTCGACGTCCTGCTGGATGACATCGATACGGCAGCCGGCTTCGTCGTCGCCGAGTCCTATTGACGGATACAAGACGGCGAGCTTCAGATCGTGCGGGACGCTCAGCCCGAGCTCCTGCGCCTTCTCCAGAACCCCGACGGCACTCTCGGTCGACGTGCACACGACGGCCTGCGGCCGGTCCGCTCCGGTGTGCAGTCGACGTGGCTTGTTCTGCCGTATGCCTGGGGCTGGTTGGTGCTGGACCCCGGAGCGGGCGGGGAGAGCTCCGCCCGCCTCAGCCCTCCAGCAGCGACCGCGGCACGAACCCGGCGTCGGCCAGCCGCCGCCACAGCTCGTCCGGGACGGGGAAGCGTGCAGCCGCCGCGTTCGCGCTCGCCTCGGCCGCGGAGCGGCAGCCGACGACCACCGAGCCGACCGCCGGGTGCAGGAACGGGAACTGGACCGCGGCCGCGGACAAGGGCACCCCGAACCCGTCGCACAGCGCCCGGCACTCCTGCGCCCGAGCCAGTTCCCGCCGTGGAACCGGACGGTAGTTGAACATCGCGTCGGGCGACGGGTCCGCAAGCAGACCGGTGTTGAAGACGCCGCCCACGACCACCGCCGTCCCGGTCCGCGCGCACAGCGGCAGCAACGTCGACAGTGCCTCGTGGTCGAGCAGCGAGAACCGGCCCGCGATCAGAACGACGTCCACCTCGAACGCGGCCACGTACGCGGCCAGGGGCGCGCTGTGGTTCATGCCGAACCCGATCGCGCGCACCAGCCCCTCGTCACGCAGCTTGCGCACCGTCGGATAGGCCGTGCGCCTGACCTCCTCCGGGTAGTCGTCCGGGTCGTGCAGGTACAGGACGTCGACCGAGGACCGGCCCAGCCGGGCCAGGCTCGACTCCAGGGACCGGCGGATCCCGGCCTCCGTCCAGTCCGCGACGACCTCGCCCGGCGCACCGCCGGGACCGGGGCGCAGCAGCCACCCGGCCTTCGTGGAGATGACCGGCTCGGTGATCCCGGCCGGCGCCAGCAGCCGGCCGAGGCGCTCCTCGGCCTGGCCGTGCCCGTAGCGCGGCGCGGTGTCGAAGTAGCTGATCCCTGCCTCGGCAGCGGTGCGCAGTGTGGCGGCGGCGTCCTGCTCGGACACCTCCTCGAACAGCCCGCCCAGCGGCGCGGTCCCGATGCCGATGCGGGGGAGGGCGAAGGGCGTCCGGGACGCGGCCCGGCCGGTCGTGGACGCGGTCATCGCGCCTCCTGCCAGGGGGAATTGTACGCGGGCCGGCCGGCCCGCAGGGTCATGGTCAGCGTCAGCCGCACCCGCGTGCGGCCGGGCAGTTCCACACGGCAGTACGGGCCGTCCACCTTGTGCGCGGGCCCGTCGTCGACGCGGACGGTGTGTACGACGTGTTCGGCGAAGGAGCCCGCCTGCACGACCACCGAGCGCGCCGCGTCGCCCAGGTTGACCAGCTCCGCGACCGTGTGGTCCGGACGGATGTCCGTGACGAGCGCGGCGACATCCGGCGGCAGCCCCGGGCGCCGTTCCTCGGCGTCGTGGTAGCGCAGATGAAGGTGGGCGAGTCCGCCGTTGTAGAGGACCTGCGGAGAGCCGGTGGTCAGCTGCAGCAGTGCCTCGGTCAGCACCGGATTGAGGTGCTGCCAGTGGTGGATGCCGAGGACGTCCGGCCCGACGGCCGGGTCCACCGGGTCCCCGGCGATGGCGTCGAGCCGCTCCTGGCACGAGGCGAGCGCGCTGCGCAGCATCCGTTCGGGGAAGTCCGGATTGCGGCCCTGCAGGAACTCGTACCAGGGCTCCTCGTGCCCCGCCTCGTCCTTGATGCGCTGGGTGTGCACCGTCGTCCAGTCCCAGCGCGAGCCGGCCCGCAGCGCCTCGATCCGCTCCCGGTCCGCCTCCGCCCGACTGAAGTGCCACAGGGACAGCGGGAGTTGCCCCGGCATGACGGTGAAGTCGAACCAGCCGGAGTCGTTGTGGCGCTGCGGGACCATCAGGGTGCGGTCGGCGGTCATCGCCGCAAGATGGGGGTCCCAGCGTTCGCCGAGCGTGCCCCGCTCGTCCGCGCCGCGATGCTCGGCTCGGCGCAGCACCGCGTCCAGCGGGTTGCGGGCCAGGTCCAGGTAGGCCGCGTCGCCGGTCAGCAGAGTGGCGTTGGACGCGCCGACCAGGGTGCCGCTGGCGACCGGGGACAGCCCGTGCGGCCACGACCATCCGTAGTGCCCGCCGTACCACCGGCCGTCCAGGTACTCGCCGACCTGCCCGCTCAGCCCGGCGTTGTCCGGTACGGCGTCGTGCCCGGCGAGCCGCTCGAGCCAGACGCCGGCGTACTCGGCCACCCAGTCCGCGTAGTGCGGACCGCCGCCGAGCAGAAAGGCGTTGGTGGCGAGCCCGGTCGCCGCCAGGTTCACGATCGTGTCGCCGCGGCCCATCCGGTCCCACATCGCACGGCCGTAGGCGCGGGCCCGCTCGGGGGACGCCGCCAGCTCGTCGAAGGACGTCACGTCCGGCATCCCGTCGAGCGGCAGGCCGTAGGGGCGCAGAGCGAGGCTCCACGGGAAGTACGCGTCCTCGTCGCTGAACCCCCAACGGGGGCCCGCCGACCCGTTGTGCGGCGCCCGGATCACCCGGTGCTCAGTGTCGTAGTTCGGGCCGCCCGGAAGGTAGAAGTCGGCGAAGGCGCGGGCCAGTTCGCGCAGTTGGGCATCGCCCGGATCGGCCAGGCACAGCCCGTAGAACAGCAGCAGCCCCTCGCCCTGGTGGAACCAGTCGTAGCCGCGCTCCAGGCCTCCTTGCAGCATGCCCATCTCGGTGAGCTGCGCGCTCACCCCGTGCCAGTGGCGGCGCGCCGCGGCCAGCAGCTCCGTGCTGCCGCCGAGGACGTACAGCGTCGGCCAGTTGAAGAAGGGCTCGTAGAAGTCGTCCACGCCGTCGCGGCCGTCCAGGCCCTGGCCCAGCGTGTCGCGGAACACGAGGCGTCCGTCGCCCTCGGTGTACCGGTCGGCGAACACCCGCCACGCCTTGTCCTGGAGCGCGAACAACTCCCGCTCCAGCGTGGCCCATCGGGGGACGTCCGCGATGGGGCGGTCAGCTTGCAGGCGCGGGCAGGGCCCGGCCGCGGCCCTCATCGACGCACCGCTTCCACTGTGTCCGCCAGCGCCGCTCTGCTCGGTCCCGTGCCTCACGTGCACCCACCCCTCGCAATCGCCCATCGATAGCCGATGGTTAGACTCACTGGCGCCAGCCGACGTGTCAATACTCCGGAGCCACTCCGGAACGGCCCCCGAGGAGGCTGCCGACCGTGATCGACTGCCATGTCCACCTGTGGGACCCGGCCCTGGGATTCCCCTGGATCCGCCGCGACAGCGACCACCACCGGACCTTCAGCACGGACGACCTGGCCGCCTCGGGGACGGACCTGGACCTGTCCGGGGCGATCCTCGTCGAGGCCTCCCGGGGCGACGCCGGCGAGACACGCGCCCTGCGCGAGGCGCGGCTGCTGCGGCCGGACCTCGTTGCGGGACACGTCGCGAACCTGCACGCCCACGCCGACGCCGGCCCGCACCGGCTGCGCGCCCTGCTGGAGCCGGGCGAGCCGCGCCCCAACGGGATGCGGCTCGGCGGGCCGCGCTGGACGGACACCCCCGCAAACGCCCGCGCCCTGCTCCCCGTCCTCGCCGACGCCGGTGTCGTCCTCGAACTCAACCTCCTGACAGGTGCGTTGCGCACCGCCGCCGACGTGGCCGCCCGGCATCCGGCGCTCACCGTCGTCGTCGACCACCTCGGCAACCTGCCGAACCTGCGCACGGACCCGGGGGAGTGGTACGCGGACCTCGACGGGGCCGCCGCGGCGCCGAACGTCGTCGTGAAGATCTCCGGCCTGCTGACCCAGCAGCACGGCGTCCCGCACGAACGGGTCGCGGCCCTGGTCCGCCGCGTCGTGGACACCGTCGGCCCGCAGCGCTGCCTGATCGGATCCGACTGGCCGATCTGCCTGCCCCGCGGGAGCCGCGCCGACTCGCTGGCCCTGTCACGGCTCGGCCTCGCCCACCTCACGGCGCGGCAGCGGGAGGACGTCCTGCACACGAACGCCGTGCGGGTGTACGGGCTGCGTGGTTGACACGCCGCGAAGCACCCTGCTTCGATTCCCTCGATGATCGATAGGCGATGACCGACTGCTCCGGCCCGGCCCGGCCGGCCCCGACTCCGCGGAGACGCTCCATGGCTTTCTTCGACCTGCCCCTGGACGAGCTCGAGAGATACCACCCCGACTTGCCGGAGCCCGCCGACTTCGACGGGTTCTGGCAGGGCACCCTCGCCGAGCACGAGCAGTTCGCCACCGCCGCCACGTTCGACCCCGTCCACAACGGGCTGGCCACGATCGACACCTTCGACGTGACCTTCGCCGGATACGGCGGGCATCCGGTGCGCGGCTGGCTGCACCTGCCGGTGACCCGCACCGGCCCGCTGCCCGCCGTCGTGGAGTACCTGGGGTACGGCAGCGGCCGGGGCGCCCCGCACGAGAAGCGGCTGTGGGCCTGCGCCGGATACGCCCACTTCGTCATGGACACCCGCGGCCAGGGAGCCGAGACCCCCGACCCCGACCCGGCCACCGGCGACATAGCGGCCCCCGGCTTCCTCACCCGCGGTGTCCTCGACCCGCACCGCTACTACTACCGGCGCCTCTACACCGACGCGGTCCGCGCCGTTGCCGCCGTGCGCACCCACCCCGCCGTCGACCCGGCGCGCGTCGTCGTCACCGGCACCAGCCAGGGCGGCGGCATCGCGCTCGCCGCGGCGGGCTTGGTGCCCGACCTCGTCGGCGTCATGCCGGACGTGCCGTTCCTGTGCCACTTCCCGCGCGCCACCACGCTCACCGACCGCCCGCCGTACGTCGAGGTCGCGCAGTTCGTGAAACTGCACCGGGAGCATGCGGCCACGGTCGCCCGCACGATGGCCTACTTCGACGGCGTCAGCCTGGCCCGCAGGGCCACCGCGCCGGCCCTGTTCTCGGCCGGCCTGATGGACCACATCTGCCCGCCGTCCACCGTGTACGCGGCCTTCAACCACTACAGTGCCGAGCGCGTTCCGGCCCAAGCGGACAAGCAGATCCGCGCGTACCCCTTCAACGACCACGAAGGCGGCGGCCCAGCCCACGAGGTCGTCAAGCTGGACTGGCTCGCGAAGCGGCTGGCGGACACCATCGATAGACGATGAGCGCGTATCATGGCACAACTGGCTCGCCCCGTCGCACGATTGGGAACTCATGGCATCGAATGCGTCGGCTGGATTCGTCTCCACGCTGGTCACCAACAAGGACCGCTTCCGCAAGACCCTGATCTCCGACCAGGTGTACGACCTGCTGCGCCAGGCCGTCGTGGACGGCGACCTCGCGCCGAACGAGCGCGTGGTCGAGTCGGAGATCGCGCGGCGCCTCGGCGTGAGCCAGGCCCCGGTGCGCGAGGCGGTCAAGCGGCTCGCCCGCGAGGGCCTGCTCATGCACGTCCCGCGCCGCGGGCACTTCGTCGTCGAGATCTCCTCGCAGGACGCCGAGTACGCCCGCCAGGTGCGCGAACCGCTGGAGCGGCTGGCCGCCCAGCTCGCCACCGAGCACCTCACCGACGACCATCTGCGTGAGCTCGACGCGCTGGTGGACCGGATGCACGCCGCGGTCGCGGCGCACGACGTGAGCCGGTTCCGGGACGCCGACATCGAGTTCCACACGCTGGTCAGCCAGATCGCGGGCAACCCGTTCCTGGCCCGCATGTGGGAGGTCATCGAGCCCAGCCTGCGGACCCTGCGCGCCATCTCGGACCCGCTCTTCCAGGGCGACTGGAGCGCGATGGCCGACGAGCACGGCCGCCTGGTCGAACTGCTGCGTTCCGGCGACGCCGGGAAGGCGGCCGCGGCGTTCGCCGACCACGCCGCCGGCCGCGGTCCGGTCCCGGACGCCCGCACGAAGAGGGCGCCCAGGGCGGCCGGGGCGGCGAAGAAGCCGCGGAAGGCCGCGGCCAAGAAGCCCTGACCCCCGACAGCATGACAACCGAGGCCCGAGCCGCACATCCCGGCTCGGGCCTCGGCCTTGTGGTCGGGCTAACCGCGGGCTCCCGCGGTCCACCGGGGCGCCCCGTACTGGTACGCGCCCAGGCTCGGCACCGGATCGGTCGATCCGTCGTTGATGCCGGGCAGTGCGATCGCCGCGTTGCGTGCCGGGGAGTCGGCCGACAGCCGGTAGTCGTACGCCGCCGCGTCGACGAACAGCGGATCGACGTCCGGGGGCAGGTTGTCGGACAGCACGAGCCCCCCGTCGGTCGCGCCGCTCAGCCCCCGGATCGTCCCGATGTTGTTGTATATCTTCGTGCCGGTCGACTGCCCCGGCTCCTTGACGTAGAAGAGGGTCATCCCGCCGGTGTTGTTGGCTACCAGGTTGTCATGCGACCCGGTCCCGAGCCCGTTGAGCATCACCGTGCCCTCGCGGTTGCCCCAGCCCACGTTGTTCGCGATGACCAGGTCGCTCTGCCCGTTGTCGGCGTAGATGCCCGAGATGCCGAACGTCGACGACTCGGTGCTCGGATCCGGGTCGTGCAGCACGTTGTGGTCGACGGACGAGCCCATCATGTACGCGCTGCAGCAGGTGTAGATCGCGGCGACGTCGAGGCTGAGCCGCGCGTACCCCGAGATGTCGTTGTACGCGATCACGTCCTTGCCGGGTTCGAGCCCCTCCATGGTGTTCCACTGCAGGTTGATGCCGCTGCGGCCGACCCGCGAGATCGTGTTGTGGGTGACCGTCTGGCTGTTGCCTTGCACGGCGATGCCGGCCGCGTACGTGCCCATGTAGTCGACATCGTGGATCACGTTGTCGGTGGCCGTATTGTTCTGGCCGCGCAGCGCGATGCCGTTGCCCGCGCTCAGCGACAGATCACTGTTGATCACCCTGTTGTGGGTGCCGTTGATGATCAGGCCCGTGTCCGCGACGCCCCGCGTCACCGTCGTGCCGCAGTCCGTCGCACCGCGCGTGATGTCCGTGTAGTGCGACAGGTACTGGCCCTTGATGCCGTCCAGTGTCACGCCCGTGCTCGTCGCGCCCGTCTGCACGGTCGTGGCGAAGAGCTTGATGCCCGACACCTTCGTGTGGCTGGTGTTCGTCAGGTCGAAGCCCAGGGTGCGCCGCTTGGCCTCCACCCGGTGGCTGTCCGGGTCGTCGTCCCCGTACACGTACAGCTTCCTGACCGTCGGGTCGTAGAACCACTCGCCAGGGTGTGCGAGTTCACCGATCCTCCCGGAGAGGGAGTACCGGGTCTCGTTCGGTACGACCTTGTGGACGCACGGCGGCGCCACGTCGAGGGTCACCGAGCCGACCGCCGAACTCTTCACGGTGCCGGTGGCCGAGATGTACCAGTAGCCGGTGAGGGCACGTGCGCCGTCCCAGTACCCCGCGGGGCGGGTCAGGGCCGCGTCGGAGATCGTGGCGTTCGCACTGCCCGCACCGGCGTACTGAAGCGTGGGTCCCAGCAAGTCCAGTCCTGGATAAGGCCATTGGGCCTCTATGTCCATCTTCTTGTCGGTGAACACCTGGACCGTCGACACGTCCGAGCCGAGGTCCACGTCGGTGCTGTAGATGTGCCCGGCCGCCACCGCGTCGCTGAACTGCGAGCCGGCGGCGTACGGATCACTCTTAGCGATCCCGGTGACGTCGGCTGCGGTGACCGGGTCGAAGCCGGTCAACCGCGAGGCCCCGTTCACCGTGACGTCGGCGCCCACCGCGGCCTTGTACGTGATCGGCAGCTCGGCGGTGCCGGACCGGGCCGGGACCACAGTCTCCTCGTACGAGCCCGCGACGATCTCGCACGTGTCGCCGGGCACCATGATGTCCGCGCACTTCTGGATGTGCCGGAAGGGGTACGTGGCGTCGGTGCCGGCGTTGGCATCGTCGCCGTACGGGCCGACGTAGTAGGTCCGGCCCGCCTGGGACCTGGGCGGATGGGCCGCCGCCGGATGACCGGCCACGACCACTGTCAGCGCAGTGAGCAGGGCGGCCGCGGACAGATGTCTCCATCTCCTGGACACTCCGTGATCCTTTCTTCTGAGGTCGACGGACAACGCGGAGGTCAGCCCTTCACGGCACCCACCGTGAGCCCACTGATGATGTGGCGCTGCATGTAGATGAAGAAGACGACTACCGGCGCGATGGCGAGCAGAAGGTTGGGGAAAACCTTCGTGAGGTCCGTCGAGTACTGGCTGATGCCGGCGTAGATCGCCGTCGTCACCGTGTAGTGCCCGGAGGACGGGCTGAGCAGGATCTGCGGGGAGACGAAGTCGTTCCAGATCCCGATCGAGTTGAGGATCAGGACCGTGACGACCGCCGGACGCATCAGGGGGAAGACGACGGTCCAGAACGTCCGGTAGCGGCCCGCGCCGTCGATCGTCGCCGCATGGTCGATGTCCACCGGGATGGTGCGGATGAACCCCACGAACAAGAAGACGCTCACCGGCAGCGTGGACGCCACGTCGTGCGCGACCAGACCGGTCACCGTGTTGGCCAGGCCGACCTCGCGCAGCACGTAGATCACCGGAATGATCAACGCGGCACCCGGGATGAACGTCCCGGCCAGGAAGTACAGCAGCACCAGCTGCGTACGCCGCTTGAGGCTGCGCGCGATCACGTACGCCGCCGGGCCCGCAAGCAGGACGCACAGCACGTCCACGGCCACGACGAGGAACAGCGTGAAGCCGTACCCGCCGATCACGTTGTACTGCTGGCTGCTGATCGCCGCCGACATGTGCGCGAAGGTCAGCTTGCGGAGCGGGATCGAGAACGGGTTGTCGAGGATGTCCTGCTGCGACTTGAAAGCGTTCACGACGAGCAGATAGATCGGCACTGTCATCACGACGAACAGCCCACCGAGCAGTACCCAACGCACGGGCGAGCGCGCCTCCTTGCGCCCGGCGCCGCGCTTGCCGTCGGCGCTGTGCGCCGGCCCGGTCGTCGTCCTGACGTCGGGCTTGGCCTCTACTACCACCACCACCGGCTCCTCAACCACCTGTCGCGGCCTGGTCCTGACGATTGCGCAGCGCCGTCACGAGGAGGGCGAGCACGGCGGACACCACCATCAGGAACACCGCCTGCGCGGTCGCGTAGCCGACCTTGGTGCCCTCGAAGGACCGGGCGAGAATGAGATACGTGAACGTCTGTGTGGACCCGGCCGGACCGCCACCGGTCAGGCTCACCACGATGTCGTACGCGCGGATGAGCCCCACCAGGTTCAGCACCGTCGCCATAGTCACCACGGGCGCGATCATCGGGATGACCACCCGCAGGTCGGTCTGCCGCCTGCTCGCCCCGTCGATCGCGGCCGCCTCGAGCAGCTCGGCCGGTACGGTCTGCAGTGCCGCCACGAACAGGACGACGTTGAAGCCGAATCCGGCCCACACGATGACGGCGATCAGCGAGATCAGCGCGAACTTCTCGTCGAAGAGGAAGCCGACCGGCGCGATGCCGAACTTTGCGAGGGTGTTGTTGATCGCGCCGTTCGTGCCGAGGATCGCCGCCCACAGGTAGCCGAGGATCAGCGCGCTGATCACGTGGGGGAAGTAGGCGACGGCCCGGAAGAAGGAGTTTGCGCGCGACTTGGCCTTGAGCGCGAGCGCGTACACGAGCCCGAGGCCCACCATCATCACCGTTCCGACCGTCGCGACGAGTGCCGTGACGTACCAGGCATCCGTGGAACTCGGGTCGTCGAAAAGGTGCTTGTAGTTGTCGAGCCCGATGAACGCGGCCGTCGAGAACCCGTCCCAGTCGCTGAGGCTGAGATACCCGGCGACCCCGACCGGCACGACCGTCATCACCGTGTAGAGCAGGACGGCCGGGCCCATCATCCCGAAGGAGACGGCCGTCTCCCGCAGCCGGGCCCGGCGCCTCCCGCGCCGCTGGGCCCCGCTCAGATCTGCGAGTTCCACCACTTGTCCAATCCGTCGGCGACGGCCTTGGCGGAGGCGCCCGTGTACAGGGACTGGATCTGCTTGTTGAGCTCGTCGCTGAACCCGGCGACCGGCTGGTTCGCACCGGACTTCACGATCACCGACGGAGCCTTGTCCAGGATCTTCTGAACCGACGTCCCCAGGGCCGACATCGGGTACGTGAAGCCGCCGCGCAGATTTCCGTCGGAGGCGAGCTGGCTCCTGATGGCCTCCGGGTCGGTGGTCGCCCACTTGACGAACGAAATGGCCTCGGCCTTGTGGCGCGACTTGTTCACCACGACGTACGGGTTGGAGATGTTGCCGAACTGGCCCGACGGGTACGCCCCGTCGGTCGGCATCGTGAACACGCCGATGTCGTCGCTCTTCTTCGCGGCGTCCGCGGCGGGCACGAAGAACGACCCCATGATGTACATCGCCGACTTGCCGTTCAGGAACGCCGTCTGGCCGTCTGCGTAGGTGAGGCCGAGCGCGCTCTTGTCGAGGTAGCCCTCGTCGATCCAGCCCTTGTAGTACTGGAGATAGGGCAGATAGCCGCTGTCGGCGAAGGATCCCTTGCCCTTGTTGCGCTCGGCCGTCCACTTCGGGTCGGCGGTGAGCACGCCCGCGTCGGCCATCATCGAGAACTGTCCCCCGGTGACCCACTGCCCGGCGGTCTGCAAGGGCTTGTAGCCGGAGTCCTTCAACTCGCCCATGGCCGCAGTGAGCTGCTTCATGGTCCGGATCGCACCGGCGTCCACCCCCGCCTTCTTGAAGGCGGCCTTGTTGTAGAAGACGAGCGACTGGATCTGCTCGCCCACACCGGCCACGTAGCGCTTGCCGCCGATCGCGTACTGGTCGGCCAGCGGCGTCTTCACGGTCCAGGACTGGTCGGACAGGTCGGCGAAGAGCTGCGCGGTCTCGGCCGTCGGCGTGATCTGCTGCGCGACGTCCGGCGGATCGCCGGCGGCCAGGTCCTGGCGCAGCTTCGCGTCCGCCGCGACCGTGCCGGTCAGTTCGAGCTTGACCGTCACGCCGGGGTGCGCCTTCTCGTACCTCGCGAAGAGGTCGTTCCAGTACTTCTCCGTCAGGTTCGGCGTGATGTTCACGATGACGCGGAGGGTCGTGCCCTCCGCGGCCTGGCCGGACCCGCTGCCGCAGGCGACGGCGGACGCCATCACCAGCGGAGCCACGGCGAGCGCACAGGTCCGGCGCGACATTGCTCTCATGGGACACGCTCCATTGCGTAGTCGTGAATAATCGATGGCTGATGTCCGGGCGGAGCTCGTGGCGAGCTACACGAGGGGACCGAAGGAAGGGGGGCGCGGGATGTGGGATGCGGCTGCCGGGCGAGCCCAGTAATCGTCTATCGATTACTGATGCTATGGGGGGCGCCCTCGCATGTTCAAGAGTGCTGCCACAACCGCTTTCCCTGGTCCTCGTCGAGGAACAGTTCGACCACCGGCAGCAGCACATCGGGCCGCGCCACCGGGAGCGTCAGGGTGAGCGTGCCCGTCGGCCGGCCCGGAGGAGCCAGGTTGTTGTGCTCGTGCCGCGCCCCGTCGATCTCCTGGAAGCCGATCTCCGAGCCGTCGTGCAGGAGTTGGGCGTAGCGCACCCGGCCGGCGAGCCCGGGCAGATGGACGTGGCGCAGCGGCCAGGCGAGCAGATGCAGGTAGAGGCGGCGCCCTGACTGCGTGTAGAGGGCGTTCGCGGGTGCCTGGTACGGGCTCGGTCCCGCGCCGTGCACCGCCCGCCCGTGCAGCCGGGTCCACTCGCCGATCGCCCGCAGGGTGTCCAGCGCCCGCGGATCCAGCGCGCCACGGCCGGTGGGCCCGACGTTGAGCAGCAGATTGCCGCCGCACGCGACCGACTCCACCAGCATCCGCACCAGCAGCGCGGGGTCCTTGTGGTCGTGGTTGTCGCGGTCGTAGCCCCAGGAGCCGTTGAGGGTGTGGCAGGCCTCCCACATCACCGGGACGCCGTCCCGCTTCACGGGGCGGTCGGGCTGGTACTGCTCGGGCGTCACGTAGTCGCCGGGGGTGCCGAGCCGGTCGTTGACGAGAACGCCGGGCGCCAACGTGCGGACCATGGCCAGCAGTTCGCGCGCACCCCACTCCTCGGGGCCCATCCCGGGATACGAGAAGTCGAAGAAGAGCAGGTCGACGGGTCCGTACCCGGTGAGCAACTCCCGTACCTGTGACCGCAGATACGACCGGTAGCGCGCCAGGTCCCGCGGATCGCCGGCGGCTCCGGTGCCGCGCAGCGGATGGTGCTGGTCCACGGGGAAGTCCGGGTGGTGCCAGTCCAGAAGCGAGTAGTACAGGCCGACGCGCAGCCCCTCGGCGCGCATCGCGTCGCCGAACTCGGCCACCAGGTCCCGGCCCGCCGCACGCGCCGACGTGTAGTCGGTGTGTGCCGAGTCGAAGAGGCAGAAGCCGTCGTGGTGCTTCGCGGTCAGTACGGCGTAGCGCATCCCCGCCCTGCGCGCTGCACGCGCCAGCTGCCGGGCGTCGAAGAGGTCCGGGTCGAAGTGCTCGAGGTAACGGTCGTACGCCTGCTGGGACATGGCCTCACGGCTGCGCACCCACTCGTGCCGCGCCGCGAGGCTGTAGAGGCCGAAGTGGACGAACAGCCCGAAGCGTGCGGCCTCGAACCAGTCGGCGGGTGCGAGGGGTACGGAGGGCGAGGGCGGAAGGGAGGGCACAGAGGACTCCTGATGACATTGACATCACTAATCGAGTGGCTGTTATCTACCATCGATAGGCGATGCTGTCACTGGCGTTGCGTGCGGGGAGCGCGCGGAGAGGCAAGTGAATGAACCCGAGCAGGGATCGAGGAACGCCGTCGACGGGGGAGACCCGGATCTACGAGTCGATGAGGGCGCCGGTGCACACCGCGTCCTTCGCACGGCCGACCGCGCGCATGGTGGAGGCGCTCGAGGACGTGAGCGCGGCGACGGCCTGCGCGAAGCTACATCAGATGGGCATCACCCGGACGTTCATCGACGGCCCCGTGCCGCTGCACCGGGAGCCGGACGTCAAGGTCACCGGCGGCGCCGTGACCCTGCAGTTCCTGCCGCGCCGGGAGGACGTGTTCAACGGGGCGGAGCAGGAGGACGCCGAGCGCGACACCGCGCTGTGGGGCGTGCTGGAGTCCATCCGGCCGGGCGACGTGCTGGTGGTGTCGGCCCACGGCAGCCACTTCACCGGCTGCCTCGGCGACATGCTGGTGCGCTACTTCAAGCTGCGAGGCGGCGCGGGCATCGTGGTCGACGGGCGGGTGCGGGACGCGGCCCGGGTCAGGGCCCTCGGTGTGCCGATCTGGTGCACGGGCGTCACACCGCACTACGCCTCGCAGACGGAGCTGTTCCCCTCCGCGTTCAATGTGCCGGTCGGGGTGGGCGGGACGCTGGTCACCCCGGGCGATCTCATCGTGGCCGACGAGGACGGCGCGGTCGTGGTGCCGCAGCACAGCGCGATTGCGCTGGCCGACGACGCGCTGCTGCACCAGGACCGCGAGGCGTTCGCACGCCGCCGACTCGACGAGGGCGGGCGCCTGTCCGACTACTACCCGCTCACGGACGAGGGCCTGGAGGAGTATCTGGCGAGCAGGCCTGCGACCTGAGGCGGCCCGGCCCGCGAGAGCGCGAGCCCGCTGGACGGCGGGGCGGCGTGCCGTGAACACGCCGCCCCGGACCGGCCCCGACCTCAACGGCGGGCGTAGTAGAGGGAGTCGTGTGCGGTGTCCGGCAGATAGAGCACGTCCTGCCCGTCCGCGTCCCGCTGCACCGCGAGTCGGTCCGCAGTCAGGCCCGGCGTGACCGAGGCCGGCGTCCAGGTGCCGCCGGCCTCGGTCGCCGCGAAGACGCGGTCCACTCCCGCGGCGGTCACGTAGTAGACGCGCTTGCCCTCCGTCCCGTCCCAGGTGATGCCGATGGCGGCGGTGGTCTGGCCGCCCGCGTACACGGTCTGCCGCGCCCAGCGGCCGCCGCTCGGGTACGCGTAGTACACGCGGAAGTCGCCCGCGCTGTCGGCCGAGCGGTAGCGGAAGGCGACCTTGGGCGTCGAGCCGTCGAGGGTCAGTTTGGCGCCCTGCACCGCGGGCCCGGTGTACCCGGCGTTGTCGGTGCTCCACTCCTCGCCGGTGGTCAGGCTCTGGAGGACGTCCGAGGTGTCGGGGGTCGTGGGCACGGTGACGGCGGCACCGGTATGGTCCGTGAACTCCCCGGTGGCCGGGTCGTAGCGGAGGTAGGAGAGCTGGTGGCGGAAGGCGGACGCGGGGGCCTTGGACCACTCGTACAGGAGATGGATGCGGCCGGCGGCGTCGACCTGGAGGTCGTCGGGGTAGACGGCACGGTTCAGGGCGGAACCGAAGGTGGCGACCACGCTCCACGTCGCGGTGGCGTTGTCCCAGTGGTAGAGCTTGCCGGGGCGCTGGTCCGCGGCGCAGCCCACCCGAGCGGCCAGGTACAGGTCGCCGTCGGGGGCGGTCGTCAGCACGGGGTAGGTGATGCCGGCGCCCTGGTCGGGCAGCTCGTCGGCGTGATCGGTCAGGGAGCCGCCGGCGGCGTCGGAGCGGAAGTAGCGCCATGTGTCGCAGTGCATGGATGTAAAGACATGCAGCCGGCCGCTGCCGTCGCGGGCGACGGAGGGCTGGTTGTGGCCGTTGTCGTCGGTGAACTCGGCCTGCGTTCCGTCACTCCTGAGCAGCGGGAACCGGCTCCAGGTGCCGTCCGGGGCGCGGCGGGCGACGGCCGGACGGTGCGTGGACTCGGTCGTGCCGGGCTCGTTGAACGCGAAGTACGTGTACTCGCCGTTGCCCTTGTAGGTGGCCGCCGGGGTCCACCAGGCCGCCTGGTTCGACGAGTCCATGGTGTACGGGACCTTCTCCACCACGGTCGTCGCGGTGGTGGCCTGGGCGGTCGCGGTGAAAGTGACCGCGGCGGTGAGGGCCGCGGCAGACGTGGTGAACGCGCGGGCGCCGACGTTTCGCATGGGTGACTCCTTCGGGGACGTGGTGGGAGCGTCAGGCGGCGGGCCGCAGCGGCGCGGTCTCGCGGGCCCGCAGCACGACGGTGCCGGAGACGAGGGCGACGACCATCAGGTAGAAGGCGGGGGAGAGGTCGTACCCGCTGGCGCCGATCAGCCAGGTCGCGAAGTACGGGGTCATGCCGCCGAAGAGGGCCGTGGCGATGTTGTAGGAGACGGCCATGGCGCCGTAGCGCACGCGGGTGGGGAAGAGTTCGGCGAGCGCCGCGGAGATGGCGCCGTCGAAGGCGGCGATGCACAGGCCGAGCACGATCACGGCTATCGCGGCGAGTGGCGCGTTGCCGACGCTGAGCAGCCAGAACGCCGGCCAGGACAGCAGCACGAACCCGGCGCAGCCCGCGATCAGCAGCGGCTTGCGGCCGATCCGGTCCGAGAGCGCGCCCATGAACGGCACCGCGACGGCCACCACGAACAGACCCGCGGTGGTGACGGCGAAGGCCTGGACGCGGCTGAACTCCAGCGTGGTCTGCAGATAACCCGGCATGAAGGTCTGCAGCGCCCAGTGGCCGACGGCCTTGACGAGCATGAACCCGGTGCACAGCAGCATCGCCGTGCGGGCGGTGGCGAAGCTCTCCCGCAGTGGTGAACGGGACTGGTTGCCCTCGCTCTTGAGCTTGCGGAACTCAGGGCTGTCCTCCAGGCGCGTACGCAGATACACACCGGCGATGCCGAGCGGCGCGGCCAGCAGGAACGGCAGCCGCCAGCCCCAGTCGTCCATCGCGTCACCGGGCAGCGCGGCCGACAGCAGCAGCACGATGCCGGAGCCCGCGACGAACGCGGCGAAGCCGGAGGCGTCGATCCAGGAGGTGACGAAGCCGCGCCGGCGTTCGGGGGCGTACTCGGCGAGCAGCGTGGTCGCGCCGGCGCTCTCGCCGCCCGCCGCGAACCCCTGGAGGATCCGGCACAGGACGAGCAGTGCGGGGGCGAGCGCGCCCACCGTCGCGTGTACGGGCAGCAGGCCCATCGCGAGCGTGGAGGCCGAGGTGGCGAGGAGGACGATCGCCAGAGTGCGCTGGCGTCCTATCCGGTCGCCGAGCGAACCGAAGAACAGGCCGCCGAGCGGACGCATGACGAATCCGGCGCCGAACACGGCGAAGGTGGAGAGGAGCTCGACCTGCGGATCGCCCGAGGGGAAGAAGTGGTGGGCCAGGATCACCGCGAGGGTGCCGTAGATACCGAAGTCGAACCACTCGACGAAGTGGCCGAGCCCCGCGGCCACCAGGACCTTGCGCAGCCCGGCGGCATCGACCGCTTGGCTTGTGTCGCCGGCGCCCTCCGCGTCGCGAGGACGTGCTCTGTACTGCGTCGTCTCGTCGGTCATCTCGCTCACCCTGCCTTCTGCGCGGCTCTGTCCGGCACGCGGGGGCCGCTGTTCGCCCTTCGCTGCGGCGCGAACTTACAGCAGATCCCATTGGCTGAACTGAGCTTGCACCATATGCATGTGATGTACGTTCATGGTTGCATCCGAGCGTCACACATCGAGGAGGCCGCACCGTGCGGGAAGAAGAGGCCCACTATGACATCGCCGTTATCGGCGGCGGACTCGCGGGAACGTGCGCGGCCGTCGCCGCCGCCCGGCTCGGGCGCCGCGTCGCCCTGGTCCACAACCGGCCCGTCCTGGGCGGGAACGCCAGCAGCGAAGTGCGCGTATGGGTGTGCGGGGCCACCGCACACGGGGTGCACCGGTGGGCGCGCGAGAGCGGCATCATGGGCGAGCTCTATACCGAGAACCAGTACCGCAACCCCGAAGGCAACCCGTACTACTGGGACCAGGTCGTCCTCGACACGGTCCTCGCCGAACCGCTCCTAGACCTGTACCTGAACACCGACGTCCGCGAGGTCGACGCCAGCGGCCCGTATGATGCACGCGAGGTGCACTCATGCACCGGCTGGATGATGGGATCGGAACGCCGCATCACCTTCCACGCACGCCAGTTCCTCGACTGCACCGGCGACGGCCTGCTCGGCCATCTCGCGGGCGCCCGCCACCGCACCGGCCGCGAGGCACGCTCCGAGCACGACGAGCCCTGGGCCCCTCAAGAGGCCGACGAGGCGCTGCTCGGCTCGACGATCCTCTTCCACACCAAGGACGCGGGCCGCCCGGTCAAGTTCGTACCGCCCGCCCACGCCAAGGACCTGTCGGCCACGCCGATCCTGCGCAACCGCGTCCTGCGCACCGGCGACAACGGCTGCGACTACTGGTGGATCGAATGGGGCGGCGAGCTCGACACCGTCCACGACAACGAGCGCATCCGCGACGAACTCCAGGCCGTCGTCATGGGCATCTGGGACCACATCAAGAACTCGGGTGAGTTCCCCGACGCCGCGAACCTCACCCTGGAATGGGTCGGCAGCATCCCCGGCAAGCGTGAGTACCGGCGCTTCGTCGGCGACTACGTCCTGACCCAGCAGGACATCCTTCAGCAGCGGCCGTTCGAGGACCGGGTCGCCTTCGGCGGCTGGTCCGTGGACCTCCACCCCGTCCAGGGCATGTACGCCGACGAGCCCGGCGCGCGCCAGCGCTACGCAGACGGCGTCTTCCACATCCCGCTGCGCTGTCTGTACTCGGCGAACGTCACCAACCTGCTGTTCGCCGGCCGCAACATCTCCGCCACCCACATCGCTTTCGGCGCCACCCGCGTGATGGCGACCTGCGCCACGCTCGGCGAGGCCGCCGGGACCGCCGCCGCGCTCTGCGTCACCGAAGGCCTGACCGCGCGAGAGCTGGCCCACAAGCACCCCGAGAAGGTACGCCGCACGCTGCTCAAGCAGGACGCCTCGGTCATCGGCATACGCGACGACGACCCCGCCGACCTCGCCCGCGCAGCCCGCGTCAGCGCCTCCTCCCACCTGAACCGCCTCGCCGCCGAGCCGACACCGGCCACGCCCGGCGAGCCGTACCCGCTCACCCGCGACCTCGCCCTCCTACTGCCGGTGGACCCCGCACTCGACACGGTTGACCTGCTCGTCCACGGCGCCCTCGACGACCGCCGGGACCTCACGGTGGAACTGTGGGGCACAGGGCGCCCCGAGAACGCCGTCCCGGTCGACCACCTGTCCACCACCACCGTGACGGTCCCGCCGGGCGGCCCCCACTGGGTCACCGCCCGCCTCGACCACCGCCCGGACACCCCCGGCAACGCCGTCCTGATCGTCCGCGCCTGCCCCGAAACCGCGCTGGTCCTGCTCCCCGAACGCGTCGACGGCGTCCTCGCCCTGCGCCGCAAGGCCGACGGTGACGCGGCCGTCGACCATGACATCCCCGAGGAGGAGGGTCAGCTGGTCCTGGAATGGCAGGCCCGCGGGCTGCGCCGCCACACGTTCTGCTTCCGGACCGCCCCCGAGACCCGCGCCTTCACCCCCGAACGGGCCGTCGGCGGTTTCCAACGCCCCTACGCAGGCCCCCAGATGTGGTCCTCACAGCCGCTGACCGACCCCGAGCGGGCCGACGAATGGTTGCGCCTGGACTGGGACCACGAGCAGCAACTGGCCGAAGTACGCGTGGTGTTCGACGACGACGTCGACGAGTACCTCAACAACCTGCACCGCCACCGCACCCCGTTCGAGGTCATGCCGGAACTCGTCCGCGACTACCGCATCCAGGCCCTCGCACCCGACGGCACCTGGCACACCCTGCTGGCCGTGACCGGCAACCGCCGCCGCCACCGCATCCACCGCCCGGACACCCCGGTACGCACGAGCGCCCTGCGGCTGAGGGTGGACGCGACGCACGGCGCCCGGCACGCCCACGTCGTCGCGTTGAAGGCGTACGGGGAGTAAGTCCCCGACCCGGCCGGCCACTCCGCTGACGGGCCGGCCGGGCCGATTCACACGGCGCCCAGCGCCTGGCTGACGACGTCCGCCGCCTCGATCACCTCACGCGCCAGCGCCGTCCGCGCCTCGGGAACCCCCTGCGCGGCCTGCCCGCCGAGCACGGACGTCGGCCCCCACAGCGAGATCGCGGCGACCAACTCGCCCGACGCGTCGCGCACCGGCGCGGCAAGCGAGGCCCGGCCCAGCGCCCGTTCCTCGGCCTCGACGGCGTACCCGCTCCGGCGCACGGCCGCGAGCTCCTCGTCGAGCAGGTCGTGGCTGACGGTGGTGAACTCCGTGTGCGCCTCGAGCGGTTCGGCCAGCAGCTTGCGCCGCTCCTCGGGAGACAGCCCGGACAGCAGGCACTTGCCGATACCCGTGGCGTGCAGCGGCGCGGTGTGCCCGGCCTGCGTGTACGACTTCGGGGCACGCGCCCCCTCGAAATTGCACAGGAACATCAGCACGTCCCCGCGGCGCACGGCGACATTCGCGCCGAGCCCCGTCCGCGCGGCCAGCTCCTGCAGCACCATGCGCGCCGCGCGGTGGACCGGATGCCGGTTGACGGCGGTCGCGGCGAGCGGCAGCGTGCCGAGGCTCAGCCGGTACAGACTGCTCACCGGATCCCGCTCGACCATGTCGAGCCGCTCCAGGGTGGACAGCAGCCGGGACGCCGTGGAGGAACCCAGCCCGGTCAGTTCGGCGACGTCGGACACCCGCAGCTCGACCCGCCCCGAATCCAGCGCGCGCAGCACCGCGACGGCTCGTTCCACACTCTGGTTCGTCCCCGCGTCGGTCGCCCGAGTAACCATGCCGCTCCTCTGTCTGCATGCGACTTGCACACTCTGCATCACCATATCGCGACCGCACGGTGAGGGGTCGTCCTTGGACCGGCCGAGCTGCAGCCCCCGCTCGATGAGGTAGCGGCCGGTGTCCGCTGCTCGGTGCGCACGTGCTTGTGTCGCCAACCGGGCTGCGTAAGGTCAACAGACCTCGTTCGACTACTGGCCTCGGCTCGTCAGGTCAAGGTGAACCGTGGTGGAGTTCCCGAGGGAATGTCGTGCTGTTGCTGAACACGCAGGTGATGCCGAGTGGTTCGTCGATGAGCATGGTCGGCATCAGAGGTCCCCGTCCTGAATGTCATCGGTGAACTCGGCGTCCGCTTCGCGGTCGGCCGCGGCCTCGTCGGTCAGGCCGGCGGCTGCCCCAGGCGCCATCGTATGCCTGCCGGTAGATGCGGGTAGTGCCCAGGCGGCGGAGGTACGCTTCCGTGGTCAAAACTGTTGAGTGACTGAGCAAATCGCGCAGCACGAGCGGTGGGTCGGCCTTGGTGAGGCAGAAGACGAGAGCGGCGTCTGCGTCGGTGTCCCGCACGAGTTTCGCGGCTTGCCGGTAGTACCCGGTGACATTCGAGGGTCCTCATCGAAAAGCTGTAGCGGAGCCGATGGGGCCAGACGTGCGGAAACCTGGGTGCCTGGCCGCCGCCGAACTTGGCCGGCAGGGCCCCGGCGGGGCCGGGCCCGTAGACGGGGACCGGGGTCGTGATGACGTCGTTGCGGCTGTTCGGCAGTCCCCCGGCCAGCAGGAAGAAGTTGTAGTAGTCGGCCACGTGGTCGGCGTGCAGGTGGGTGAGGAAGATGGCCCTGAGGTCGTCGAACCTCAGGCCGGCCCGCATGTACTGGGTCGTGGAGCCGCGGCCGCAGTCGATCAGGTATGTCGCGCCGTCGACGACCAGCGCAGTCGCGATGCCCGTACGGTCGGGCTCCACCGGGGCCCGGCCTGGGTGCCCAGGGGGATCAGCTCCGCGTCGGCCCGCTTGGCGGACCGCAGTGGCGCGGCGGACGCCGGCGTGGCCAGGCCCGCTCCCAGCAGGCCGGCCACCGCCAGGGTTCCGCCGGCGCCCCGCAGGAGGCGTCGCCGCTCCACCACGGCCGGTGAATGACTGCTTTCGATATCGGAGACTTCCAGCTCACACATGACTGCTCCCGGTGCAGAGAGGACGGGGTGAAGCAGGCGACGGGGAGTAGCTGGGGCGTGGGAGAATCGCACACGAGAGGTGCTGTGCCGCTCGAGGGCCATGGAAGCGTCGGAACTCCATCACCCCGGGTCGGCAAGCGCCTCTCGTCGTGGGCCCGGCAGCGATCAGCCCGTGGTCGGACACAGGCTGATGTCCCGCACGGACGTGCGATGAACCAACGGATTCGACTCGCCCTGTCGGGCGGGGCAGGCAGGGCGATGTGGAGCGCACGCTGCGATCAGCGGCCCGCGTGCCTGCGGAGGTACTGACCGACCACCTCGTTGAACTCCTCGGCGCGTTCGACCTGGGACCAGTGGCCGCACTGGCTGAAGAGGTGTGCGTCGGCGTTCGGGATGGTGTTCAGGAGTTCCCAGGTCCGCGAGACCGGGATGACCACGTCCTGCATCCCGTGGATCAGCAGCACGGGCATCTCCAGCTTCGAGAGCGCGTCGAGGTCGAGCGGCAGCACGTCCCTGTCTCGGTCGCGGGCTGCGACGACCTCCTGCAGTCGGCTCGACGCGCTGTCGTTCAGGGCCGCCTGGTAGCGCAGGTTGACCAGTTCGTCGGTGACCAGGTCCTTGTCCACGACGAACTGCTCCAGGGTGCGGCGGATGCCGGCCGGCGACAGTTCGGGCTTGGCGTGGCCGGCCAGCGCCGCGGTCTTCTTCGCGCCTCCGGTGCCCATCGAGACGATGCCCAGGAGACGTTCGGGTGCGTCGATGGCGAGTTGCAGGGCGACCCAGCCGCCGATCGAATTGCCGACGATCCAGGTTTTGTCGATGCCCAACGCGTCCAGGACGCGCAACGCGTGCCGGCCCCACTCCCGGATCCCGTACGCGGTGCCCGGTTTCACGACACTCTGGCCGTAGCCGATGGAGTCGATGGCGATGCAACGCCCCTGTTCTGCGAGGTGAGGCAGGTTCAGCCACCAGTTCGCGGCGGCGGTGACGCCGGTCCCCGAGCCGTGCAGGTAGAGGATCGGGGTCCCTTCGCCGAGCTCGTGGTAGTGGGTGAGCTCGCCGTCAGCGGTGGGCAACCACTTGTCTTCGAGACCGAAGAAGGCGTTGGTCCGGTATTCGGGGATATCGATGCCGGTCATCGGCATTCCTTTCACTGTGCTGTCCTGCACCGGCCGGGGCGGCGGTCATGGCCGGCGGGTGAGCTTCTCGATGACGGCGTGCACGCCCACGACGTTGTTCACCATCTGGGTCACGCGGACATTCGCAGCGATGGAGCAGAGGCTGTAGGCCTCGTCCGGATCGAGTCCTTCCTCGGCCAGCCAGTTCACCAGATCGTCCACCGCGTCATGGGCGGCGGCCTCGAGGTTCGTCCCGAAACCGGTGGAGATGAAATGAGTCCCGGTCTCGGCCCGGGGAGTGCGCAGCCGCGCCCCCGGTTCCACCGTGAACCGCAACCGGACATGGTCCATGCCGGTTTCGATGGCCGTCTGGTTCACTTCGCCGTCCCCTTGGACAGCGTGGCCGTCACCGCAGTAGAAGCCGGCGCCGTCCCGGAAGACGGGCAGCCTGAGACGGGAGCCGACGACGAGTTCGGACAGGTCCATGTTGCCGCCGAAGCAGCCGGGCTCCACCGTGCTCCGCGGACCGTCGTCGGCCGGCGCCACCCCCATGATGCCGAGGAACGGCTTGAGGGGCACGCTCACCTTGCCACCGAGGGTGGTGGTCATGGTGCTGCGGTCCAGCTGGAAGTGGCGGATCATTCCGGCGGGGAACCGGTCGCGGAGCACGCCACTGCCCCGGGGCTGGGCCACCACCAGGTTGAATCCGTGTGCTGCGGGTGTGAGCGCCAGCACGTCCACCACCAAGGTGTCGCCGGGACGCGCTCCGCGCACATGGATGGGGCCGGTGAGGGAGTGGGGACCGAGAGCGTCCGGGAAGGCCGCTCGGAGGGCCGGGAAGTCCTCCATGACGGTCTCCGGCGTTACCCGGTCGCCCCAGTGCCCCCAGGTCGACAGGGTGACCTCGTCACCGGGGTCGACCGTGAGCACCGACGGCGCGGCCGGATCGATCACCCCGACTCGAACGGTGTCCGGTGCGGCAGGCAGGTCGTGGACGCGGCCCCCCGGCCCCGGCGAGTCAGCCGGGGCCGGGCAGGCGGAGCTGCGGGTCACGCGTCGCTCGCTTCGCTGCGGTCCGGCACCCGTTCCTGACGGATCGAGGCCAGCAGATGCTGGACAGCGCTGGTGGCGCCGGACTTGTTGTTGGCGAAGAGGATCCGGGCGAACTGTGCCCCGAGGTAGGGGTGGAACCCGAGGTCATAGAGGGTACGGAAGTCCCGTTCCTCGATGGCGGTGCGTTCGGCCGGGGTCAGGTCGTAGCGGTCGAGTACGGACGACTCGTCCTTCTCGAACTCCTGGCGCAGGTCGGCGTTCCACTTGAGGTCCTGCACCAGATCGTGAGAGACCAAGGCTCGGTTGATGCTTTGCAGACTCATGGCGATCTCCTCTTCAGCGTCCGGCGGGCGCCGAGGTCATGTCCCAGCTGACGGCACCGATGCCGCAGCGCCACTTGTCCCAGGCGGTGTAGCCGAGGACGTTGCAGGGCCGCTCGCCGATCGCTCCCATGACGAGGATCCAGCTGAGCAGCTCTCCGGTGCCGCCGCTGCCGGCCTCCTCCAGCCGCTGCAGGGTGACCTCGGCCAGGACCTTGTCGTGGTCTCCGTTGCCGAGCAGGCCGAGGAACCAGTTGTCGAAGTCCTCGTCGATCCAGAAGTCCCGGACACCTCCGGGCTCGTGGCTCATGCCGCCGGTGGCGAAGAGGCCGACGCGCAGGTCGGACGGCAGATCGTTCTCGATGAGACCGGCCAGCTGCTGACCGATCTCATAGCAGCGGTGCTGATCGGGGAAGGGGGGGACGGTGACGTTCTGAAGGATGGGGATGATCGGAACGCCGCTGGCCTCGATCTCGGTCTTCACCACCGGAACCGAGATGTTGTCGTCGAAGTTGAGGTTCTCGCGGGTCGCGGAGACATGCACGCCCCGCCGGTTCAGACCGTTGAAGATCTTTTCGGCGATGTCCGGGCGACCCGGAACGGCGTATTCGCCGCACGCCAGCCAGTCCTTGAAGAATTCGGCCGGGCCGCGGTGTTCGGGTGCCATGCCGACGATGAAATCCGGGTATTCGCGGATCCGATTGTTCGCCATGTGGTCGTTGGCCACCATGATGATCAGATCGAGATCGGCCTCACGGATCTGCCGTGCCAGCGAACCGTAGGCGGAGCTGACCACCTGTTGTGACTCTCGGGGAGCCTGATCGAACATGCCGACCAGGCCCGGAGCGTGGCTCGCGGCCACGGCGAGGCTGATGTTGGCCATGGTGAGACTTCCTTTGCTGCTCGAAAGGAGGATGGGGTGCGGTGGTCAGCCCGCGGCGCGCAGTGCCCGGGTCTCGTCCTGACGGATCTCCAGGGTGTCCGGGTCGATGTCGACGCCGTAGTCGGTGCGGGCCGCGTCGATCGAGACCACGCCTTCCCGGACGTCGCGCAACACCAGCTCGGCGGGACGCAGATGCGGGTCGCCGAAGCCGCCGCCACCGCTCGCGATGACCTCGAAGACATCGCCCTTGTTGAGGGTGTAGAACGAGTTGGAGTCGACCTCGACCGGCTCGGCGCCGGCGCGGGTCAGCGTGAGGCTCTGGACGATGCCGGGCTTGCCGCCGAGCAGGCCCACGGGCGCGGTCTCCGGCATGAAGCCGCTGCCGTAGGTGGCGCAGGCGATGTCGTCGGCCAGGATCCGCCACCGGTAACGCACGCCGAGACCGCCGCGCCACTGGCCGGCGCCGGCGCTGTCGGGCAGGTACTCGAGCTCCTCCAGCAGGTACGGCGTGTCCAGCTCGTGCAGCTCGGGGTCCGGAGTGCGCAGTCCGCCCAGGGTGTTCGAGGGGGAGAGGTGGTCCCAGCCGTCGAAGCCCTCGGTGGCACCGCTGCCGCCCTTGCCCAGGAAGTGCAGGTCGCCGAAGTGACGCCCGGTGCGGGGGTTCGTCCCCATCGTGGCGGGCGTGCACCAGCGGGCCCAGCCGGCGTGGGCGCGGTTGGGAATGGCCTGGGAGAGAGCCACCCAGACCGCTGAGGCGATGGCCTCACAGGTCGGGACGGTGCACGCGGCGACGGGCGCCGGGTCGTCGGGATGCGTGATGGAGCCGGCGGGGGCGATGACGTCGATCGGTTCGATCGCACCGGCGTTGTAGCGGATGTCCGGGTCGATGCAGCCGAACAGGGCCAGGTGGGCCGAGGAGACGGTGTTGGCGATCGTGCTGTTGATGAAGCCCTTGGCCTGCTCGTCGCTGTCGCTGAAATCGAAGGTGAGGTGCTCGCCGTCGACCTTGACCGTCAGGGCGATCCGGTAGGACCGGTCCTTGTCGATGCCGTCGTTGTCGATCAGGGAGTCGGCGCTGTACTCGCCGTCGGGTATCTCGGCGATCGCGGCGCGGACCTGGCGTGCGCTCGCCTGCAGCAGCTCGTCGGTGGCCTCGCTGATGGTCTGCCGTCCGTACTTCTCCAGGAGTGCCTTCAGCCGCCGCTCGCCGATCGCGGTGGCGCCGATCTGGCAGTTGAGCACGCTCTCCACCAGGGCGCGCATCCGCACGTTGGAGAGGATGAGCTCCCAAGTGTCACGCCGCAGCCGGCCCTTCTCGACGACGCGGGCAGGGGGGATGCGGATACCCTCCTCCAGGACGTCCTGGGCTTTGGGGTTGAACCCGACGACACCGCCGCCGCCGACGTCGACGTTGTGCCCCTTGGTCGTCGCCCAGAAGACGAGCTCGCCGTCCCAGAAGACCGGCCGGGCGATGGTGATGTCCGGCAGGTGCGAGCCGCCGTTGAACGGGTCGTTGTGGATGAAGATGTCGCCGTCGTTCACGTCGTCGCCGAAGAACTCCGCGATGGCGCGCAGGGCGAACGGCGTCGCCCCGCCGATGACGGGAATGTAGTGGGTCTGGGCGAGCAGCCGGCCGTCTGCGGCGAAGAGGGAAGTCGCGAAGTCGCGGGCTTCCACGAAAATCGGCGAGCGCGACGTGCGCAGCATAGTCTGGCCCATCTCGCTGGTGATGCCGTCCAGGGCGCTGCCGATCACGGCCACGAGAATGGGATTGGACGTGGGGTGCGTCTGTGCCATCGTACGAATTCCCTTCAGTCCGGTCACTTCGCCGGCTCGATGACGTAGTTGCCCTGCGCGTCCACTGTCATGACGTAGCCCTCGATGAGGACGACGGTGGTGGTGGGCTGTTCGATGATCGCGGGGCCCAGGATGCGGTTGTCACGGCGCAGGGCGAGGCCGTCGTAGACGTCGGTCTGGACGGGCGACCCGGAGAAGATCGCCTCACGGGTGCCCTTGCGCGCGGCGGAGGGGTCCTCGCCCGCGGAGGCGTAGTCCTTCAGGGCGGGCTTGGCGGTGCGGCCCAGCGCGGTCAGGCGCACGTTGATCAGCTCGGTGGCCTGCCCCGGCATGGAGTAGCCGTTGAGGGCCTCGTGCCTCTCCTCGAAGTCGATGACCAGCTGCTTGAGCGCCTCCCGGGTGAGTTCCCCGTTGAAGGTCACCGGGACCTCGATCTCGGTGAACTGGCCGATGTACCGCACGTCGGCGCTGAAGACCAGGTCGATCGCGTCGTCCGTCACGTTCTCCGAGCGGAGCGTCTCGACGGCTTCGTCCCGCATCTCCCGGTACAGCTCGCTGACCCGGCCCAGATCCAGGGAGTCCACGTCCGAGACGAAGGTGCGCGCGTACAGGTGCTTGAGGTCGGTCAGAAGGGTGCCGACGGCGCAGAACACCGACGACTCGCGGGGGACGACGATGCGGTTGATCCCGAGTTCCTGCGCGATCGGCACGGCGTGGATCGGGCCGGCGCCGCCGGCGACCACCATGGTGAACTCCCGGGGGTCGATACCGCGCTTGACCGAGACGGCGCTGACGGCTTCGGCCATGGTCGCGTTCACCACGCGGTAGATGCCCTCGACCGCTTCGGTGACCGACAGGCCGAGCGGCTTGGCGACCTTCTCCTCGACGGCCGTACGGGACGCTTTCACGTCCAGGGTGAACGCACCGTCCCCGAACATGTCCGGGTTCAGGTAGCCCATGAGGAGGTCCGCATCGGTGGTCGTGGGGTTCACACCACCGCGGCCGTAGCAGGCGGGACCCGGGTTGGCGGTGGCGCTCTGCGGACCGACCCGGAGGATGCCGCCCGAGTCCACCCACACCAGCGAGCCGCCGCCCGCACCCACGGTGTGGATGTCCAGCATGGGCAGGGCAACGCGGTATCCGCCGATCTCGCTGTCGCTGGTCAGCAGCGACTCGCCGCCACGCACCAGCGCGACGTCGAAACTCGTGCCTCCCATGTCGACGGCGATGACGTCCTCGGAGCCGTGCCGACGGGCGTACTGCAGGGCCGCCCCCGGCGCGGCCGCCGGACCGGACATGAGGGCGTTGACCGCCGACTCACTGGCGATCTCGGGCGACATCACACCGCCGTTGGACTGCACGATGAGCAGGGTTCCGCCGAATCCGCGGTCCGCCAGCTGCTGCTTGATATTCGCCAGGTAATTCTGCAGCTTCGGTCCCACGAAGGCGTTCAGGACCGTGGTGCTGTGTCGCTCGTAGGCGCGGATCTGGGGCACGACATCGCTGGATATCGTAACGAAGACGCCGGGGAGTTCCTCGCGCAGGATTTCCGCGGTGCGCTGTTCGTGAGCGGCATCCAGGAAGGACCACAGATAGGAGACCGCGACCGCCTCGACGCCCTGCTCGCGGAATTGACGCGCTGCCGCACGCACGTCCTCCTCGTTCAGCGCGGTGATCTCGTTGCCGGACACGTCGATGCGTTCGCGGACCGTGGCGATGAGATCCCGGGGGACGAGCGGAACCGGGGGCGCGTACTTGGAGTCGTTCTGACGCTCCCGGATGCCGCGGCGCATGTTCAGCAGGTCACGGAAGCCGTGCGTCGTGACGAAGCCCGTCTTCGCCCCCTGACGAGTCAGGACGGCGTTGGTCGCGATCGTCGTGCCGTGCACGATCGTGGCCACCCCGCCGAGAAAGTCCTCCAACGACTCACCGAAGCTGTCGGCCGCTTTGGTCAACCCGTTCAGCAGGCCGACGGAAGGGTCGTGCGGGGTGGTCGGGGACTTGTAGATGCGAGACTCGCCGTTCCCTTCGATCACGAAGAGATCGGTGAAAGTACCTCCGATGTCGATTCCGATCCGTCGACTCGCCTTGTTGCTTACGTTCGTCATCGGGAAAGCTCCATTGCATTGAACCGGGGTCGCACTGGAGAACATGGAGCGCTTCGGCGCAATTACGGCTTGCGTGGATAGCGCGGCCAGTGCGGACCAAGCCTGGGATCCACGAGGGGGGCGGTGTTTCCGCGACCGTAACCCGGCTCACATCTGCCGACAACGCGTTGTTCGGCTCAGCCGAACAGCCGCCGATGCGCCGTCTCTCAGCAGGCGGCCGGCTCGGCGGGGCGAGTCACGGTGCGTGCTCGGAGAGCCGCCGAGCCGCCTCGACCACGGCGCGGGCGTACTCCTCCCCGTGGGTGGGCAGCCGGTACTCGAGGAAGCTCAGACTCAGCGCCCACGACACGTCGCCGTGCCGGTTGCTGATCGGTGCGGCGACACAGCACATGCCCTCGACGGCTTCCTCGACGTCCCACGCGTACCCGCGCTCACGAACCGAGGACAGTTCCGTCTCCAGCACCGAGAACGAGCTGATGGAACGATCGGTGAGGGGCCGCGGCTCGCCGTAGAGGGTTCGGAGCTCACGAGGGGAGAGATAGGCCAGCAGCACCTTGCCGACCGCTGTGCAGTGCGCCGGGAGCCGTTCGCCCACGCGCGTCGCGTTGACTCGGACCCCGGTGGAGGGTGCGATCTTCTCCAGGTAGACGACCTCGCTGCGGTAGCGGGACGCCAGCTGAACCGTCTCGTGGTGAGTGTCGACCAGGGCGCGCATCTCCGACCAGGCCGGACCGGAGATCTCCGAGGTCATCCGCGCGCGGAGTCCCAGCTGGAAGGAGTGCCACCCGAGCCGGTAGCGGCCGCGCCCCGTGCGACGCAGAAGACCGAGAGCGGCCATGCTCTGCATGTAGTCCCAGACGGTCGTCTTGGGCAGGTCGAGTGCGCGGCACACGTCGCTGACCGTCCACTCGGGAGCGTCGGAAGAGAAGAGATCCAGCATCCGCACGGCCCGTTCGAGACCGTCGATCATGCCGCAGCCTTTACCCGCATGGCCGACAGCGTACCCGGCCCTTCAATGCCGTCGCGTTGACCCGAGAGGACCCGGGAACCGGCGTTCGTACTGGCCGTCCGCGCGCTTTCCCGGCAGAGCCGGCCTGAGCAGCCGGCCGTGAGCGGGCCGCAGTCAGATGCCTCCGCGCAGGACGCGGGACAGGCCCAGGGCGGCCGTCCGTACCGCCGGAGCCAGTTGGGCGGGGCGGAAACGCGAGCGGGGCACCGCCACCGAGAGGGCCGCCACGGCCGTGCCGCCCGCGAACACCGGGGCCGCGATGCAGCTCACGCCCGGTGCGGCCTCCTGCTCCTCGTAGGCCAGGCCCGACACCTGGGTCTTCTCCAGTGCCATGCGCAGCCGTGCCGGGTCGTTGATCGAGTACGGGGTGAGGCTCGGCAGCGGCCCCGACAGCACCTCCTCGGTCAGCTCGGTCCCGGAGAAGGCCAGCAGCGCCTTGCCCACCGCGGTGCAGGTCAGGGGCAGGCTGCCGCCGATGCGGGAGGGCAGTTGCAGAGCGTCGTGGCCGTGGATGCGCTCGAGGTAGACGACCTCCAGGCCCTCGCGGACCCCGAGGTGGATGGTCTCGCGGGTTGCCTCGAAGAGATCCTGCAGGAAGGGCAGGGCCGCCTCGCGCAGATCGCGGCGGCGCGGTACCAGCGAGCCGAGCTCGAACAGCTTCGCGCCGAGCCGGTAGTGAGCGCCCGAGCGCTCCAGCCACCCCAGGCGCACGAGGTCCGCCGCCAGGCGGTGCACCGTCGGCTTGGGCAGGGCCGTGCGTTCCGAAAGTTCCGACAGACGGTAAGGACCGCCGGTCGAGCGGAAGCATTCGAGGATCAGCGCAGCCTTTTCGAGCATGCTGCCGCCAGCGTTGTTCCGTGTCACGGAACAAACATTGGCGCAGCGGGGACCCGGTGTCTATACCGGAAGACGCCACAGGGCATCGAAAGCCCACGTCCGCCCCCTTACCCGTTCTCTGGAGGTAGCCCGTGCCGACCGTCCCCGACCGCGTCCCGCCGGACGCCGTCCCACCGGCGGTGGTCAAGGCCGCCGACGCGCTGGCGGAGGCCGCCCGCACCGGGACCGCCTGCCCGCCGGTGCGCACGCTCTTCGACGACGGCGACATCGAGACCGCCTACATCGTGCAG
This sequence comes from Streptomyces sp. NPDC056160, assembly GCF_042268205.1. Taxonomy (NCBI): domain Bacteria; kingdom Bacillati; phylum Actinomycetota; class Actinomycetes; order Kitasatosporales; family Streptomycetaceae; genus Streptomyces; species Streptomyces sp. NPDC056160. The sequence goes on along the minus strand of NZ_JBHJUW010000022.1, from coordinate 2,817 downwards.
CGCCTGAACGTCCAGCGCGGCCAGGCCGCCGGACGCCGGATCGTCGGCCGCAAGATCGGCCTGACGTCCCGGGCCGTCCAGCAGCAGCTCGGCGTGGACCAGCCGGACTTCGGCGCGCTGTTCGCGGACATGGCCGTGCCCGAGGACGGCGCGGTGCCTGCCGGGCGGCTGCTGCAGCCGAAGGTGGAGGCGGAAGTCGCGCTCGTGCTCGGCAGCGACCTGCCGCACCGCGAGTGCACCGTCGTCGACGTGCTGCGCGCCGTCGACTTCGCCCTTCCCGCCCTGGAGATCGTCGACAGCCGGGTGAAGGACTGGGACATCTCCATCACCGACACCGTCGCGGACAACGCCTCCTGCGGGCTGTACGTCCTGGGCGGCTCGCCGGTGCCGCTGAGCGCGGTCAACCTCCGCTCCGTACGGATGACGATGACCCGCAACGGCGAGGTGGCCTCCGAGGGCACCGGCGCCGACTGCCTCGGCAGCCCCCTCAACGCCGCCGCCTGGCTGGCCTCGGCCCTCGCCGGCATGGGCGACCCGTTGCGGGCCGGCGACCTGGTGCTGACCGGGGCCCTGGGCCCGATGGCCGTGGCGGCCCCGGGCGACGTGTTCGAAGCCCGTATCTCGAACCTGGGCGCCGTACGGGTCGGGTTCGCCGCCGAAGGAGCAGAAGGAGACCACGCGTGAGCAGCGGAACGAACGCCCGGACCAAGGTGGCGGTCATCGGGTCTGGCAACATCGGCACCGACCTGATGATCAAGATGCTGCGGCTCTCCGAGACCCTGGAGATCGCCGTGATGGCCGGCATCGACCCGGCCTCGGACGGTCTGGCCCGCGCCCGCCGTCTGAAGGTGGCCACCACCCACGAGGGAATCGACGGCCTGGTGGCGATGGACGAGTTCAAGGACGTGGAGATCGTCTTCGACGCGACCTCCGCCGGCGCCCACCAGCGCCACGAGGAGGTGCTGCGCCCCCTCGGCCGTACGCTGATCGACCTCACACCGGCGGCCGTCGGCCCCTACGTCGTCCCGCCCGTCAACGGCGACGCGCATCTGGACGCGCCGAACGTCAACATGGTCACCTGCGGCGGCCAGGCCACGATCCCGATCGTCGCCGCGGTCAGCGCCGTCACCCCCGTGCACTACGGTGAGATCGTCGCCTCGATCTCCTCCCGTTCCGCGGGCCCCGGCACCCGGGCGAACATCGACGAGTTCACCGAGACCACCTCCTCGGCGATCGAGCAGGTCGGCGGCGCCGCCCGCGGCAAGGCGATCATCATCCTCAACCCCGCCGAGCCGCCGCTGATCATGCGCGACACCGTGCACTGCCTGGTCTCCGACTGCGACACCGAGGCGGTCACGGCCTCCATCGAGGAGATGGTCGGCCGCGTCCAGGCGTACGTGCCCGGCTACCGGCTGAAGCAAAAGGTGCAGTTCGACCGGGTGGGGGACGACGATCCGCTGCGGTCCCTGCTGCCCGCCGAGGCCGCCGGTGCCGGCGCGCTGAAGGTGTCGGTGTTCCTCGAGGTCGAGGGCGCCGCCCACTACCTTCCGGCCTACGCCGGAAATCTCGACATCATGACCTCGGCCGCGCTGCGTCTCGCGGAGCGCATGGCCGCACACCGCTCCACCGAGGGGGCCGCACGATGACCGCGACGGAGACCAACGGCACCTCCGCCACCCCGCCCGCCCTGTACATCCAGGACGTCACCCTGCGCGACGGCATGCACGCCGTCCGGCACCGCTACACCGTCGAGCAGGCCCGCACCATCGCCGCGGCCCTGGACGCCGCCGGGGTGGCCGCGGTCGAGATCGCCCACGGCGACGGCCTGTCCGGTTCCAGCATCAACTACGGCGTCGGCGCCCACACCGACTGGGAGTGGATCGAGGCCGTCGTCGACGCCACCCGCCACGCGGTGCCGACCACGCTGCTGCTGCCCGGCATCGGCACCCTCCACGACCTCAAGCAGGCGTACGCGCTCGGCATCCGCTCGGTGCGCGTCGCCACCCACTGCACCGAGGCCGACATCTCCGCCCAGCACATCGCCGCCGCCCGCGAGCTGGGCATGGACGTCGCCGGGTTCCTGATGATGTCCCACATGGCCGAGCCCGCCGAACTCGCCCGTCAGGCCAAGCTGATGCAGTCCTACGGCGCCACCTGCGTGTACGTCACCGACTCCGGCGGCCGCCTGACCATGGACGGCGTCCGGGACCGCCTCCGCGCATACCGCGACGTCCTCGACCCGGCCACGGAACTGGGCATCCACGCCCACCACAACCTCGCCCTCGGAGTGGCCAACTCCGTCGTCGCGGTGGAGGAGGGCGTCCGGCGCGTGGACGCGTCCCTTGCCGGTCAGGGCGCCGGAGCGGGCAACTGCCCGCTGGAGGCCTTCATCGCGGTGGCGGACCTGATGGGCTGGAAGCACGGCTGCGAGCTGTTCCCGCTGATGGACGCCGCCGATGACATCGTCCGCCCCCTGCAGGACCGCGAGGTCCGCGTCGACCGCGAGACCCTCAGCCTGGGCTACGCCGGCGTGTACTCCAGCTTCCTGCGCCACGCCGAGGCCGCTGCCGCGCGCTACGGCCTGGACACCCGCAGCATCCTTGTCGAGGCCGGGCGCCGCGGCATGGTCGGCGGACAGGAGGACATGATCACGGACATCGCCCTGGACCTGGTCGCCCGCGCGGAGAACGCGGCGTGACCTCGCCAGGACGGTGGTGACACGGGTGGGCCCCGGGGGGTGGGCGCCCCCGGGGCCCCCCCGTCGGTCCGAGCCCCCGCCCGCACCCCGGGGGCACACCGATAACCCCCGGCCCCGGT
>NZ_JBHJUW010000021.1:50963-85068 GCF_042268205.1 Streptomyces sp. NPDC056160 | reverse complement strand
GCCGGGCGCCGGTCGCGGCGGCGGGTCAGAGCACCGCGCTGAGGAACTCCCGCGTCCGTTCCTGTTCCGGGTCCTGGAAGATCTGCTCCGGCGGACCGGCCTCCACGACCCGCCCCGAGTCGAACATCAGCACCTGGTCGGAGATGTCCCGGGCGAAGCCCATCTCGTGGGTCACGCAGAGCATCGTGATGTCCGTGGAGCGGGCGATGTCCCGCAGCACGTCCAGGACGCCCGCGACCAGCTCCGGGTCGAGCGCGGAGGTCACCTCGTCCAGCAGCAGCACCTGCGGCCGCATCGCCAGCGCCCGGGCGATCGCCACCCGCTGCTGCTGGCCACCGGACAGCTGCGCGGGCCGCGCGTCGCACTTCTCGGCCAGCCCCACCATCTCCAGCAGCTCGCGCGCGCGGACCTCCGCCTCGTCCCTGGACATGCCGAGCACCGTGACGGGAGCCTCGGTGATGTTCCGCAGAACCGACATGTTCGGGAACAGGTTGAAGTGCTGGAAGACCATCCCGATCTTCTTGCGGATCTCCCGGACCTGCTTCTCGGGCGCCGGGAAGAGCTGCTCGCCGTCGACCGTGATGGTGCCCTCGTCCGGCCTGGTCAGGGTCATCAGCAGCCGCAGGATGGTCGTCTTGCCCGACCCGGAGGGGCCGATCAGCGTGACGTGCTTGCCGGGGTCGACGGAGAAGTCCAGCCCGTCGAGGACCGTGTGGTCGCCGAACCGCTTGGTCACGTTCTCCAGCCGGACCAGCTCGCCGGGCGCGGTGACGGCGGCCGGCAGCCGCGGCTTCCCGGAGCTCTCCGGGGTCTCGGGGTTCTTCGTGGCGTCAACGGACAAGACGTCGCTCCAGTGCTCGCAGGAGGAGGGAGGCCAGGTAGGAAACGAGGATGAAGGCCACACCGATCACGGTCAGCGGCTCGGTGAACTGGAAGTGCTGCTGCGAGTACAGGCGCGCCTGCCCGAGCATCTCCAGCACGGTGATCGCCATCAGCAGCGGCGTGTCCTTGAGCATCGAGATGACGTAGTTGCCGAGCGCCGGGACCACACGGCGGATCGCCTGCGGCAGGATCACCGCCGTCCAGGTCCGCCGTCGCGGCAGGTTCAGTGCCGTCGCCGCCTCCCACTGGCCGGCGGGCACCGCCTCGATACCGGCGCGGTAGACCTGCATGGTGTACGTCGAGTAGTGCAGCCCGATCGCGAGGACGCCCGTGGTCAGCGCGGAGAATGTCAGCCCCCACTCCGGCAGCACGTAGAAGAGGAAGAACAACTGCACCAGCAGCGGGGTGTCCCGGACGAACTCGGTCACCACCCCCACCGGCCAGCGCACCCACCGCGTCGGCGTCCGCATCAGCAGCGCCCACACCAGCCCCAGCGCGAACGAGATCACCGACCCGAGGACCAGCGCCTGCAGGGTGACGAGCAGACCGTCCCGGAAGTGCGGCATGAAGTCGCGTACGGCGCCCCAGTCCCAGTTCACGCCACACCGCCCCGGGCCGGGGTGCCCACGGGTTCGGGGGAGGTCACGGCCCCGCCCCGCGCCGCCTTGCCGACGCCCCGCTTCAGCCGCTTCTCGAGGCCGCGCATCAGCCGGGTCAGCGCGAACGCGAGCACGAAGTAGATGATCAGGATGTACGTGTAGATGTGGGCGCTCTCCTGGAGCGCGAGCCGCACCAGGTTGCCGCTGAACGCCAGGTCGCCCATGCCCATGACCGACACCAGCGAGGTGCCCTTGAGCAGTTCGATCAGCAGGTTGCTGAACGGCGGGATCATCTCCGGCACCGCCTGCGGCAGCAGGATCAGCCGCATCCGCTGCCAGGGCGTGAAGCTGAGCGCGATGCCGCCCTCACGCTGCGCCGGGTCGACCGAGTTCAGCGCGCCGCGCACGATCTCCGCGCCGTACGCCCCGTAGGTCAGCCCCAGCGCCAGGGTGCCCGCCCACATCGGCACCAGCTGCCAGCCGAAGGCGGGCGGCAGCACGAAGAACACCCAGAAGATCATCACCAGCGCCGAGGTCCCCCGGAACACCTCGGTGTAGAAGCCCGCGAGGAAGCGGACGATCCACAGCCGGTGGGTGCGGGCGACGCCGACCACGAAGGAGACGGCGGTGGCCAGCAGTGCGCTGAAGAACAGCAGCTGGAGGGTGACCCACACGCCCTCCAGGACGAGTTCCCACAGTCCCTTCGTCATCCGGCGCACAGCTCCTTCGCGGTCAGGTCCGTCATCTCGGCCTGCGAGAATCCGAAGGGCTTCAGGATCCGGAACAGCTCGCCGCTCTTCTTCATCTTGTGCAGCTCGGCGTTGAAGGCGTCCCGCAGCTTCGTCTCGGTCGGCCGGAAGGCGAAACCGCCGCCGTCGACGTGCGGTTTTCCCTTCACCAGTGGCGCGAACGGCTTGGTGGCCTCGGTCTTCGCGGACTTCTTCACCACCGCGCGGGTGGTGAGCGCCGTACCGGCGAAGACGTCCACCCGGCCGGCCTCGACGGCGTTCAGCCCCGCCACCTGGTCGGGCACGATCAGGATGTCGCTCTGCCGGTACCCGGCGTCGATCGCGTACTGGATCTCGGCGTAGCCGGTCCCGGTGGCGAACTTCGCCTTCTTCGCCACGACGTCCTGGTAGTCGTGCAGCCCCTTCGGATTGCCCTTGCGGACGATGAAGGAGTCGAGCATCTGGTAGTCGGGATCGGCGAAGAGGACCTGCTCGCAGCGGTCGGCGTTGATGTACATCCCGGCGGCGACGACGTCGAACTGCTGGGAGTTCAGGCCCGGTATGAGCGAGCCGAACTCCGTGGGCACCGGCTGCACCCGGCCCACCCCGAGCCGCTTGAAGATCACCTCGGCCAGCTCGGGCGCCTCGCCCGTCACCTTCCCGTCCTTGCCGATGTACCCGAACGGGATCTCGCCCGCGATACCGAGCCGTACGACCCCCTGGGCCCTGAGCCGGTCCAGGAGGTCGCCGCCGCTGCCGGTGGACGCCGTGGCCACGCGACTGCACCCGGCGGCGCCCAGCGCGCCGGCCGCCGCGACCCCCGCGAGCAGCGACCGGCGGCTGGGCCGCCCGGGCGTGCGTCTGCCTCTTCCAAGTCCGTGTGGTGGAGCCATGAGCGCGCCGCTACCCAAGCGAAAACAAGTTATGCGAAGGAAATTCGGCGGCCTTCCGGGGTACCCGCACCGCGACGGCTCCAGGGCGATGGCCCCGGGAAGGGCCCGCATGGGCCCCCACGACACAGCGACCACACCAGGAAGGCTGGACATGACCGCACTCGGATTCCTCTACCCGGGCCACTTCGCCGAGGACGACTATCCGCGCATCGAGCAGCTCCTGGGCAGTGACATCCGGGTCGATCTCGTCCACACCGGGATCGGCGAGGACGCCTACCGGCTGGAGGCGCTGCGGGGGACCGGTGCGGTCGATCAGCTGGCGCGCAGCGTCGAGGGGCTGCGGCTGTCCGGCGCGGAGGCGGTGGTGTGGGCGAGCACCAGCGGCAGCTTCGTGCACGGCTGGGAAGGCGCCCACGAGCAGGTGCGGGCCCTGGCCCGGGCGGTGGGCATGCCGGCCTCGGCCACCTCCTTCGGCTTCGTGCACGCGGTGCGCGAGATCGGGGCGCGGCGGGTCGCGGTCGCGGCGACCTACCCCGAGGACGTGACGGCCCTCTTCGCGGACTTCCTGCGTGCCGGGGAGGTGGAGGTGGCCGCCGCGCACAGCGCCGCGATCGCCACGGCGGCGGAAGCGGCGGCCTGGGGCGAGGCGGAGATCCTCGCGCTGGCGCGGGCGGCCGACACCCCGCGCGCCGACGCGGTCCTCCTGCCGGACACCGCCCTGCACACCGCCTCCCACATCGCGGCCCTGGAGAAGGACCTCGGCAAGCCCGTACTCACCGCGAACCAGGTGACCGTCTGGGAGGCGCTGCGGCTCACCGACCGCCGGGTCAACGCCCCCGGCCTGGGCGCGCTGTTCACCCGGGAGCCGATCGTCCAGGTATGAGGTCCGTGTGAGACCCGTGTGAGCGCCGTACGAGATCCCGAGCGGCCCGAGCGGGGCGCCGGGCGCGCTTGCGGGCGCCCGCGCACAGGCGTTACCTGGAGATGTCCGGCGGTGCGGCGGGAACGCCCCGCACCCGGCCCCGGCGAACACGGGCGCCCGTCCGCCCGTGATCATGTCCGCGCGATCGCCCCGTGTCCCGCTCCCGTCCCGCGGGGGTGTCCCGTCGCCGCCGCTGTCGTGAAGCGATGACGCGGAGGTGACCGAGGTGAAAGCCGTCGTCTACGAGAAGCCCTTCGGCGTGACGGTGCGCGACGTCGACGATCCACGGATCCAGCACCCCAACGACGTGATCGTCCGGGTCACGTCCAGCGCGATCTGCGGGTCCGACCTGCACATGTACGAGGGCCGTACGGCCGCCCAGGCGGGCATCGTCTTCGGCCACGAGAACCTCGGCGTCGTGGAGGAGACCGGCAGCGGGGTGACGTCGCTGGCCGAGGGCGACCGGGTCGTCATGCCGTTCAACGTCGCCTGCGGGTTCTGCAAGAACTGCCTCGCCGAGAAGACCGGGTTCTGCCTCACGGTCAACCCCGGCTTCGCCGGCGGTGCCTACGGCTATGTCGCGATGGGCCCCTACCCCGGCGGCCAGGCCGAGCGCCTGCGCGTGCCCTTCGCCGACTTCAACTGCCTGAAACTGCCGCCGGGGGAGGAGTTCGAGACCGACTTCGTGCTGCTCGCCGACATCTTCCCGACCGGCTACCACGGCTGTGAACTCGCCCAGCTCACGCCCGGCGAGTCGGTGGCCGTCTTCGGCGCCGGTCCGGTGGGGCTGATGGCCGCGTACTCGGCGCTGCTGCGCGGCGCGTCGAAGGTGTTCTCGGTGGACCGGGTGCCCGAGCGGCTCGCCAAGGCGGAGGAGATCGGGGCCATCCCCATCGACTTCACGAAGGGCGACCCGGCCGAGCAGATCAAGGAACAGACGGGAGGCGAGGGCACCGACAAGGGCGTGGACGCCGTCGGCTACCAGGCCCAGTCGCACAAGGACACGAGCCACGAGGAGCCCGCCGTCGTCCTCAACACGCTCGTCGAGACGGTACGGCCCACCGGCATGCTCGGCGTACCGGGTCTGTACGTCCCCTCCGACCCGGGCGGCCCCGACGAGCACGCCAAGCACGGCCAGCTGCTGGTCTCCATCGGCAAGATGTTCGAAAAGGGTCAGCAGATGGGCACCGGCCAGTGCAACGTCAAGCGGTACAACCGCCAGCTCCGTGACCTGATCATGGCCGGGCGCGCCAAGCCCAGCTTCGTGGTCTCGCACGAACTGCCCCTGGACCAGGCCCCGCAGGCCTACGAGAAGTTCGACAAGCGGGTCGAGGGCTACACCAAGGTCGTCCTCCACCCCGGGCACGCGCTGGCGGCGTAGGAAGCGCGCCCACCGCGCGGGAGGCGCGCGCGGAAATAAACGGGGACTGTCTCCTGTTGGCACCTGGGAGAACGAGCCAACCAGCAGGAGGCACCCCGTGGCGGCAGACGAGATCCGAGGCGAGGGACACGGCACCGCGCCCGTGCCCCTCTCCGTCCTGGACCTGGTGACGGTGGGCGCGGGCCACACGGCCACCGAAGCCCTCCGTACCGGCGTGGCGCTGTCCCGCCTCGCGGAGCGCCGCGGCTACCACCGGTACTGGGTCGCCGAGCACCACTCGATGCCCGGCGTCGCCTCCTCCTCGCCGGCCGTGATCCTCGCCCACATCGCCGCCCACACCGAGCGCATCCGCCTCGGCTCGGGCGGCGTCATGCTGCCCAACCACGCCCCGCTGGTGATCGCCGAGCAGTTCGGCACCCTGGAGGCACTGGCCCCCGGCCGCATCGACCTCGGCCTCGGCCGGGCCCCCGGCACCGACGGCGCCACCGCCGCCGCCCTGCGCCGCACGGAGCACCTCAACGAGGGCGCCGACGACTTCCCGCAGCAGCTCGCCGAGCTGACCCGCTTCCTCGACGACGACTTCCCCGACGGCCACCCCTACCGCCGCATCCACGCCGTCCCCGGTCCCATCCAGGCCACCTCCCCGGGCGGCGTCCAGTCCCCGCACCGCCCGCCCCTGTGGCTGCTGGGCTCCTCCGGCTTCAGCGCGCGCCTGGCGGGCATGCTCGGCCTGCCCTTCGCGTTCGCCCACCACTTCTCCGCGCAGAACACCATCCCGGCCCTCGACCTCTACCGCGAGTCCTTCCGGCCGAGCGCCGTGCTGGCAAAGCCGTACGCCCTCATCGGCGTCGCCGCCCTCGCCACCGACGACGAGCGCGAGGCCCGCCGCCAGGTCCTGGCCGCCGCGCTGAACATGGTCCGGCTGCGCACCGGCCGCCCCGGTCTGGTCCCCACGCCCGAGGAGGCGGAGGCCTACGCGTTCAGCCCCATGGAGCAGGACTTCATCTCCTCCTGGAACGCCAACGTCATCCACGGCACGCCCGACGAGGTCCGCTCCGGCCTCGACGACCTCCACAAGCGCACCGGCGCCGACGAGCTGATGATCACCAGCAACGCGCACAGCGGTGACGTACGCGTACGGTCCTACGAACTCATCGCGGACGCCTACGGGCTGCCCACCGCCTAGGGTCCACGGGCTGCCCACCGCGCAGGGCCCACGGGCCGCCCACCGCGCGGGGTTCAGCGGCGGCCGCAGGCGTGACCGCCGAGCAGCTCGGAGATGCGGTCCGGCGAGACCGGGCGGGAGTACAGCCAGCCCTGCCCGGTGTCGCAGCCGATGCGGCGCAGCCGGCTGGCCTGGTCGGAGGTCTCCACGCACTCGGCGGTGACGGTCAGCCCCAGCCGGTGGGCGAGCTGGATCATCGCCTCGACGATCACCTCGTCCGCCGGGCTCGGCGCCTCCGCCTGGCCCTGGTCTTGGCCCTGGCCTTCGCCTTGGCCCTGGCACTGCTGCCCGTACTGGAAGCCCCGGACGAACGAGCCGTCCAGTTTCAGCGCCGACACCGGCAGCCGGCTGAGGTAGGCCAGGTTGGAGTAGCCGGTGCCGAAGTCGTCGATGGCGATGTGCACACCCATGTCGCTCAGGGCGCGCAGGACCTCCAGCGGCCGTCCGGCCGAGCCCATCACCGCCGACTCGGTCAGCTCCAGCTGGAGCAGGCCCGGCGCCAGACCCGTCTCCGCCAGCACCGCCGCCACGTCCGCGACCAGGTCGGAGTCCCACACCTGGCGGACGGCGACGTTGACGCTGACGAAGATCGGCGCCTCCTTCGGGTGGTCCAGCTGCCAGCGGCGGGCCTGGCGGCAGGCGGTGGCCAGGACCCAGCGGCCCAGCGGCACGATCGACCCGTCCTCCTCCGCCAGTGTGATGAACCGATTCGGCGTCAGGACACCGAACTGCGGGTGCCGCCAGCGGACCAGCGCCTCCACCCCGCGCAGCCGCCCGTCCTCCATCGCGACCAGTGGCTGGTACTCCAGGGTGAACTCGCCGCGCTCCACGGCCGCGCGCAGTGTGGAGACGAGCGCCTGACGGGTCATCCGGTGCGCGTTGCGCTCCGGGTCGAACAGGGTCCAGCGGGCCCTGCCGTCGGCCTTCGCCCAGTACAGGGTCGTGTCGGCCGCCTGCATCAAGGCGGTGGCCGAGGTCCCGGCCGCCTGCCGCTCGACCACGCCGATCGACGCGGAGACCGACAGCCGCCGCCCGGAGATCTCGAACGGCGCCTGGAGAGCGGTGAGTACCGACTCGGCCAGCTCGGCCAGCTGTTCGGTGCCGGTGGAGTCCTCCACGAGCAGCGCGAACTCGTCGCCGCCGAGCCGCGCCACCAGCGGCGCGCTGCCCCGCTCGCCGGCGGCCTCGTCCGCGCAGCCCGTCAGCCGCCGCGCCACCGCCGAGAGCAGCCGGTCGCCGACACGGTGCCCCAGGGTGTCGTTGACCGCCTTGAACCCGTCGAGGTCCAAGTAGCACAGACCGACCCGGCCGGTCCCGCCGCGCCCGTACGACTCCGCCTCCAGCGCGGCCGACAGCCGCTCGAAGAACAGGGTGCGGTTGGGCAGCCGGGTCACCGGGTCGTGCATCCGCAAGTGGCGCAGCCGGGACTGCAGTTCACGGCGGGCACTGACGTCGGCGAGGGACAGCAGGACGGCTGGGGGCTCGGGGGAGGAGGGGGTGCGGGGGAGTTCGAGTTCGGGTGCGGAATCGTGCGGGTGCAGGGGCGCGACCGTGAGCTGGGCCCACAGGGAGCGGCCGTCGGGCCGCTTGAGCCGGCGGGTGCAGCGCAGCCGGGCCTGCCGGCCGCGCAGCACCTCGCGGTAGGCCTGCCAGGTACGGGCGTCGGAGGCGAGGTCCACGAGGTCGGCGGCGGCCTGCCCGGCGAGTTCGTCCGGGGCCGCCCCGACCAGCGTGCCGAAGCTGCCGTTCGCACTGACCACCAGGCCCTCGCGGTCGACGACCGCCATCGCGAGCGGAGCGGCGTCGAAGGCCGAGCGGAAGGGGGAGGCGGCGGCCACGGGGTTCGCGGGGTTCGCGGGGGCCACGGAGACGCCAGAGACCACGGAGACCGCGGAGGCCGTGGGGAAATTCTCCGGGGACTGGGCCGTCTCGGTGAATCCCGGGCGGGTGGGTCCGCGTTCCGCCATCGGAGTGAGGCCGGGTCCCGGGCGGTGCGCCGGTGCCGGCTCCTCGGCGGGCTCCGCGACGCCTGCGGATCCCGCCCCCGGCCCGCCCGTGGGGGCGGCCGACGGGCCGAGCGCGGTGGTTCTGCCGTCGTGTCCGCCGACGGCGGCTACGGGCGGTTCGGCACCCGGAGCCTTCGTAAGATCACTCAGTGTGACTTTCGGCTGCATGAGGTCTGCCGCGGGCGTCGGCCCTTCGGACGTTCCGCTCACCGCTCGCTCCCGCAGTGCACTCGGTCTTCGTATCGGTCTCGTCGGGTGGCCGGCCGGAGGGGGAACGGCCGCCCGGCCCGTGTCCGCGCAGGAAAGTGCCAGGAAAGTGTGCCGATCATAGATGCTGGCGCGGGGCCCCTTCCAGCCGTTCACCGGTTCCACCGGCCGGCCGGCCCTCCTGGCAGATCGTTTCTGCCCGCACCTGGACGGGTTCTTCAAGAGGACGACCACTTGTGACGTTCCGTGAGCGACCCTGGGATGCCAGGTCCCTCGGGGTCACTGCGGCTCCACAGGCCGTGCACGCGCGCCTCTCATGCTTCCGATCACCCTTCCGGTGCAGGCAAACAGGGCGTACTCCTACAAACTCCCACAGGCTGGGTGCGGTGTCCCCGCGAACCGCACCCGGAGGTCCCTGTGCCGCGTCAGCTCCCCCTGAAAGCGCTCGGACGTGACGCTTTCCAGGCGCTGAGCCGGGCGCGGGCACGACCCCGACTGCGCAGCACCGCCGCTGTGTTCACCACCCTCTCGGCGGTGGCCGCCACCTCCATCCTCACCGGCCCGTCGGTCGCCGAGCCCTTCTCGGCCGCCCCCTGCGCGCTGCGGCGCACCGATGTGCACCACTCGGAAGGCCTCGACACCTGGAACGCCTCCTACGTCCGTCCGACCAGGACGCTCGACGCGGTGATGATCTTCCTGTCCTTTCCCGACGCGGCACCGCTCACGACCCCCGCCGAACTCGCCGCCGACCACTTCCCCGCCACCAGCCGGTTCTACGAGCAGGCCTCCTACGGCAGGTTCACGCTGCGCCCGCATCCCCTGCGGCACTGGATCCGGATGCCGAAGCCGTCCACGGCGTACGCCATGCACCGCGACTGGGACGTCCGAGACCGGGCGGCCTACCTGCGCGACGCGGTCGCCGTCGCCGACCGGGAGGTCGACTTCTCGCGCTACGACGTCGTCTACCTGGTGGCCGACCCGGAGGCGCCCGGTGTCGACTCCGACGCCACGAAGGTCATCAACCTGAACACCCCGCTGCGGGCCGACGGCAAGGACATCCGGCGGGTGGTGACGGTGTTCGAACGGCACCCGCCCGACCGGCTGGTGCTCGCCCACGAGACGGGGCACGTCTTCGACCTGCCCGACCTGTACCACCGGCCGGGCGACGACAAGGGCGACTGGGACACCTATGTGGGCGACTGGGACCTGATGGGAAGTCAGTTCGCTCTCGCGCCCGACCTGTTGGCCTGGCACAAGTGGAAGCTCGGCTGGCTCGACCCCCGTCAGGTGACGTGCGTGCGGGGGATGGGTCCGACCCGGCTGACGCTGGAGCCGGTGGAGGCGGGCCCGCCCGGAACGGAACCGCCGGTCGCTGCGGGGGCGGCGGGCGCGGGGGGCGTGGGGAAGCCGGGGACCAGTGCGGCGGGGGCGGCGGGAGCACCGCTGTTCGGGCTGGGCGGCGGCACGAAACTCGCTGTGGTGCGGACCGGGAGCGACCAGGTGGTGGCCGTGGAGGCGCGGGCCGCGGTGGGCAACGACGTCTCCGGGTGCCGGCAGGGTGTGCTGGTGTACCGGGTGCGGGGCGACACGGAGTCGGGCGGCGGAGCCGTCCAGGTGCTCGACGCCCATCCGCACACCAGCGCCTGCCAGGACAGCTCGGTCTACCCGCCGCTGGCCGACGCACCCGTCGACGTGGGTGAGAGCTTCACGGTGCCGGGCGACGGGGTCCGGGTGGAGGTCGAGGACCGGACGGCCTCGGGGGCGTACACGGTGAGGATCACGCCCGGCTGAGGCGGGGGCGAGCGGAGAGGGTGAGCGAAGAGGGCCGAGTGAGGCGACTCACGGAACGAAGAAGGCGATGCGTGCTCGCTGATCGCGAACCCACATCGCCTTCGTCACCGTGCGCCGCCAGGGACTCGAACCCCGGACCCGCTGATTAAGAGTCAGCTGCTCTAACCAACTGAGCTAGCGGCGCCTGCTGACGTCGTAGACATTAGCATCCTGATCGGGGGGAGGAAAAATCGAAATCCGTACGGTCGGCCGGGCCGCGCGGACGGCCGCCCAGACCAGGATCTCGGGGCCCGGCAGCCACGGATGGCGGGTGTCCGGCGCGACCAGCCAGCGGGACGCGGAACGCGCGGAGGCGGCGGCACCGACGGGCGCCGGGACGGTGACGGCGTCGGGGGTGCCGTGGCACAGCAGCGGCGGTACGCCACCGGCGCGGCTCTCGCCGTCCTCCCGGCCCCGGGAACCCCAGTCCTCCCACTCCAGCAGCGAGGGCAGCCGGTGGGCGGTGCCGGGCGCGGCGAACAGCAGCATCCGCCCCCGGTGGACGGCCACCGGACCCGAGCCGGGCCCCTCGTCCCACAGCCGGTCCAGCATGCGGCGGCCGAAGACCGATGGCACGTTGACCACGTCGAAGACCGTTCCGCAGGGGAGCACGACCGGTGCGTCCGGGCGCTCGCGCCAGTACGCGAGCGTGCTGCGGGGGTACGGGCCGGCGGAGGCGAGCCATGCGGCACCGTCCGCGGTGACGCGGGTGACGCCGGTCGCGTCGCACCGGCTGCCGGTCGCGGTGTCGGGGTGGTCGAGGAAGGGGCGTGTCCCTGTGCGGCTCATGGCTGTTACGTCTACCGACTGTGAGGGCCCGCTTCCACACGGTTGCGGGAAACCGGGACACGAAGGGGCCGAAGGGAGTACCTTGCCCCGCTGGCATATGCCAGGCGCCGGATCGCGGACGGCCGGGGCGACCGGGGCGGCTGAGGTGGTTGGTGCGGGCGGGGCGGCCGGTCAGACGGGGTCGGCCGGATTGGCGTGCACGCTGCCCTCGGCGCCGCGCAACAGGTCCCGCCCGAACTCGACCATCTTCTTGGCATAGTCCTCCGTCCACTCCGCCTGCTCGGCGATGTCCGCGGGGCTCAGCCGGTCGAAGCGGCGGGGGTCGGCGAGCTGGGCCGCCGCCACCGCCTGGAACTCCACGGCGCGGTCGGCCGCCGCCCGGAACGCCAGCGTCAGCTCGGTCGCGCGCTCCAGCAGCGCCCGGGGGTCGTCCATCGACTCCAGGTCGAAGAAGTGCTCCGGGTCGGCGGCGGCAGCGGCGGGCTCGAAGAGCAGGGGCGCGGGGCGTAGCCGCGATTCGTTCCGACGCGGCGTGGGCTCCGCCATGTCTTCTCCTCCTCGTACGGTTTCTGGTGGCGCCGTCCTGTGGAAGGCCCACCGTCCATTGTCTCGCGCATGCGCAAGGGGCCGGGCGGTCCCTGCCCATCCCCGGACCATCTCAAGCCCCCACACCCACGGGATGTTCCCACCCGCCCGCCGGACGCGCCGCCCGCGTGCGGCCGGGCCGCAGGTCACGGTCTCCAGGGCACCCGGTGTCCGCGCAGGCGGGCCAGGACCGCGTGGTCGGCCTCCCAGCCGTCCGGGGCTGCAACCATCGGCCGCCCCCGGCGGCGTGCCGGACTCCGTCCGGCGGACGGGCGCGTCGTGCTGGTCGTCTGCCTGGGCAGAGGCCGGAGGGGCGGTCATGGCCGCCAGGCCACCCGGTGTTCGGACCAGTGGTCCCATGTGGACATCATTGCCTCCCAGCCGTCCGGGAACTTCACCGTGACGCCGAGCTGGACCGGTTCCGTGGACGGGTGGTCGTCCAGGAGTTCGCTCACGCCCGCGCGGCAGACGACGATGCAGGCGTGGCGGTGGCGGGAGGCCAGGACGCACAGGCGGCCGGTCTCCAGGTGGAAGGCCGTGGCGTCGGGGCGGCCGGAGAGCGGGTGCAGGACGACGGTGACGTCGAACTCCCGGCCCTGGAGCCGGTTGGCCGTGTCCACGGTGACGTCCGTGACGCCGCGTTCCACCAGGGCCGCGCGGACGGCCGCCGCCTGGTCGCGGTGGGCCGTGCCGACGGCGATCCGGTCGGCGGTCAGCGGCGCCGGGTCCGGTCCCCGTTCCGACACGGCCGCGCCGCCCCGCTCCAGCAACCGCGCCACGACCGCGGCGAGCGCCCGCACCGCCTCCGGGTCCGTGCGCGGGGTGTGCCGGGCGGGCAGTTCCAGCAGACCCCAGCCGGACTCCGCGGCCTCGTCGATCACCCGGTCCGGCCCCGACCCGTCCGAGGGCACCGCGAAGGTCAGCCGCCGGTCCCCGGCCGCCGTGCCGCTGCGGAACGGCGTGTACGGGTAGAACGCGTCCGAGACCAGGGGCGCCGCCGACGCGGGCAGCCGCCACGACACCGGCAGCCGGTGCTGGGGCAGCTCCGGGTTGTGCGCCAGCAGCGTCGTCACCGCGGAGGCCGACGGGTCGTACGACAGTCCCGCCCACTGTTCGCCACCCACGATCGAGAACGGGTCCAGCTGTCCCGGATCGCCCACGAACAGCGCCCGCTCGAACAGGCCGGCCACGGCCAGCAGCGCGTCCGAGCGCATCTGGTACGCCTCGTCGACGATCGCGTGCCGCCAGGGCTCGTCGGCCTTCACGTGCGCCCACTTCGCGGCGGTGGACAGCACGACGTCCAGCCCGGCGAGGTCGGCGGCCTTCGCGGACGTGCGGACGTTCGGCAGGGCGTCGAGAGCCTTGTCGTAGGCGTCCGAGTCGCTGCTGTGCAGCCGGCCGACGGGCAGCTCGGGGTTCTTCTCCGCGAGCCGCACCACCAGGTCGTCGACCTGCGCGTTGGTCTGCGCGACCACCATCAGCGGCCGTCCGGCGGCGGCCAGCTCCAGCGCGGCGCGGACGACGAGCGTGGACTTGCCGGCGCCCGGAGGGGAGTCGACGACGACACCGCGGTGCGCGCCGTGCAGGGTGTCGGCGAGGATCGCCTCGGTGGCACGGGCGGCCGCGGCACCGGGATCGAAGCCGCTGCGCGAGGCCTCGTACCCGGGAGCGGTCTCCTCGGTGGGGGCAGTCACAGGATGTCCTCCTCGGTCACCGGGTCCGGGGCCTCCGGCGCGCTCTCCTCGCCCGGCGGGCCGCCGTGCGTCCAAGGGGTGTTGTCCGGGTCGGGCAGCTTCGGCCCGCCGCGCTGCTCGTGCTCGAAGAGCGTGAAGCAGACACGGTCGCCCTTCTCCGGCACGGAACCGGCTTCGGGCTCCTTGCCGCGGCCCATCTTGTCGAGGACGCGGAGCACGATCAGCGTGCTGTCCTCCTCGCAGGCGACGACCTCCGCCGACTGCGGCCTGCCGCCCAGCGAGCGGTACGTCCTGACCCGCTCGCCCAGGTGCGGCCGGTCGTCCGTGCGGACGGTGACCAGCGGGCGCGGGCTGGGGCGCTTGCCCTCGCTGTACGCCATGGTCACGTCCGTGACCTCGCCGGCGAACGCCTCCCCGGCCAGCCGTCGCCCGGCCATGACCAGCGGGTCGTCCAGCGCCTCCTGGGCGTCCAGGCGGGCCTGCTCGCGCTCGCGCGTGGCCAGCTTGTTCGCGGCGGTGACCGCGTCGTCCCGGCGCGGCTGCGGCGGCTCGCCGGCGAGGACGCGGTCGCGGTGGGCGGTGAACGACCAGCGGTCGCGCGTCCACCGCTCCTGCACGCGTGCGCCCTCGGGCAGCGTCCGCAGCAGGTCCAGGCCCTCCCAGACCTTCTCCCAGGTGGGCAGGGCGCACTGGCGCACCAGGTCGCGGATGTGCTGCTCGGCCGCGGTCAGGGCGCCGAGCCGGTCGTCCGCCTCCAGGCCGTCCTCGGCCGCGGCGAGCGCTCCTCGCGCGCGGTCGTAGCGCTCGATGGCGGGCGCGAGGAGCTTGTTGTCGAAGGCCGGGTCGGTGGCCGGGCCGGCGGGCGGGCACAGGAGCTGGCCGGCCGCGTCCCGCTCCCGCTCCGCCCGCAGGGCCGCCTCGGCGCCCGAGTGGCCGTCCGGCGGGGCGATCCACGCCAGCAGCGCTCCCAGGTGCTGGTCCTCAAGCCCGGACTGGCCGGTCGTCCAGTGCAGGGCCAGTACGTCGCTGACGGCCAGCAGCAGCGAGGAGCCGGGCACCCGGGCCCGCTCCCCGAAGTGGGTCAGCCACCGCCCGAGCAGCGGGACGCGGGGCGGCGCCGGGTGCGGTGCCTCGGGTTCCTGCTCGGCGGTGCGCCGGAAGCGCATGGAACGTCCGAGCAGCCGTACGAAGTCGATGCCCGCCCGGCTGGGCACGATCAGCTGGGGCGCGTCCGCGCACAGTTCGACCTCGACCTTGGTGCGCTTGCCGGTCTCCGGGTCGGTCTCGCTGCGCTCGGCGGCCTCCACCGCGTCGGCGTAGGAGTCGATGTACGGCAGGACGACGTCGGCCAGCTCGGCCAGGAAGGCGAATCTCAGGTCCCGGTCGCGCGGCTGCGCCACGGCGAGCAGCCGGGGCGCGTCCCGGTCGGTGCCGACGAGCGCGCCGAGCGGGGCGCCCGCCTCACCGGCGGTGGTGAGCGGTACGCACACCAGGGGCCGCTCGGACAGGTGCCGGTGCAGCACGGTCGCGGCGGGCTCGGCCCGCCCGGCCCGCACGGCCTCCAGCCGGGCGAGGGTCGTGATCAGCGACATGCGGCCCCCTCCCTGGCGTCGGCCCGTGCCGCCTCCCGCGGGCCGGGCGGCCTGCGCGGGTGGCCGCCCAGTGCCTCGGCCCGCAGCAGCGCCGCCCGGCGCAGCGCGGCCACCGCCGGGTCGTCCGGGTCGCCCGCCTCGCCGTGGGCCGCGGCGAGCACGTCATCGACGGTCGTCAGGCCGCCCAGTTCGGCGCGGGCCGAGCGGCCCAGGGCGGTCACCGCGCCCTGGGCACGGGCCCGGGACCGGCAGTGGAAGGCCAGCTCGCAGGCGGCCAGGCACTCGGGCGCGTAGGCGGCCGGGACCGCCTCGACCGCCGCCGTCAGACCCTCCCTGGGCAGATCGGGGGAGAAGCACGCCCCTTCGGGGAGCAGGTCGACGATGTCCTGCAGCCGGGTCAGGCGGGTGAGCTGGCGGGCGGTCACCGCCCGCTGCTTGCGGACGTCGACGGCACGGGCGGCGGGCAGGTTGGAGAAGTCCTTGGGGCACACGAGCAGCACCCGGTGCCGCACGCGCGGGGCGGGCGTCCCGTCCTGGCCGAGGCGGGCGGCCACGTCCTCCAGCGCCAGGACGTACACCGCGGCCTGGCGGGCCGCCGCGCCGACCTTGGCCGGGTCCGCGCAGCCGTCCAGCATCGGGAACGACTTGATCTCCACGACCGTCCAGGTGCCGTCCGGGTGGACGACCACCGCGTCCGGCTCAAGGAAGGCGGGGGAGCCCGCCACGTCCAGGGCGAGCATGGGATGGTCCAGCAGGGCCCAGGCGCGCGCCTCGGTGGCCTCGCGCAGCGCCAGCGCCGTGCGCGCCGCGCGCCCCTCGGGGCCGACGGCCGTCAGGTCCGGTACGCGGGCCTCGCGCGGCGGTTCGGCCCCGGCGTCCAGCCGCTGGTGCACCAGCCGCAGCAGCTCCGCGCCGCCGTCCGCCTTGACCCGCGCCTCGAACGCGTTGCCCCGGGTGAGGGCGAACTGCGACTGTCCGAACGCGGCGGGCGCGCCGAGCGCGCCCGCGAGCGCCGTCTTGTCCACGCCCGCGCCGTCCAGGAGCGCGCGCCGCCGGCAGCCCGGGTTGGCGGCGAGGGCCGCCAGCGCGCGGGCGTCCAGTGCGCGGGCCGGTACGCCGGGCCCGCGCAGCTCAGCGAGCTGGTGCCGGAGCGCCGTCCCCCGCGTCCTTGGGGGAGGCACCCGGCTCGGTTCCGGAACCGAGCCGTGTTTCGCGCTGCCGTGGAATTCGCTCACCCGCCGAAGTCTGGCACCCGCCACTGACAACCGGGGAACCCTTGCCGGCCGAGCGGCCCGCGAGGGCGGGGACCCGCGCGGTCAGCACCGCCCGCGCGCGGTCCGCGCCGCGCGTCACGAACGGCGCGAGCAGCAGTCCGACGCCCATCACCGCCACGCCGGCGACCGCGTCGAGGAAGTAGTGGTTGGCCGTGCCCATGACCACGAGCGCGGTCAGCAGCGGGTAGGCGACACCGGCCGCCTTCGCCCAGCGGGTGCCGCCCTGCCGCCAGAGCATCACCCCGCACCACAGCGCCCAGCCCACGTGCAGGCTGGGCATGGCCGCGTACTGGTTGGTCATGCCGCCCATGCCGCGCGGCGCGCTGGCGTCGGCGCCCCACCAGCCGTACGAGCTGTAGTGGGCCATGGTGTCCACGAACCCGTGGTCCGGCGAGAGCAGGCGGGGCGGGCAGGTCGGCAGCAGGGTGAAGCCGATCAGGCCGATGAACGTCGACGTCATCAGCCAGGTGCGGGCCCGGCGGTAGACGGCGGTGCGGCTGCGGAACAGCCACACCAGGATCGCGGGCGTCACCACGTAGTGCAGGGACGCGTACCAGAAGTCGGCCGGGACACCGAGCCAGGGTTCCCGGGTGAACAGCCGGTTGAGCGGGTGTTCGAAGTTCAGCCGCAGCGTCTGCTCGAAGTGCAGGATCGACAGCCCGTGGTCGACTGCCCCCGCGACATCACCGCGCACCAGCAGCCGCCCGGCCGAATAGCAGCCGTACACGAGCAGGATCAGCGGCAGTTCGGTCCACCAGCGCAGCCGGGTCGGCGGGGGCGCCTCGGTGCGCGATGCAGGTGCCGGTGCCTCGGTCTGCGGCATCCGATGCCCCTCCCCCTTCAGGTCGCTCTACTCTTCGCTGCGGCGCCCGGCGATCTCCGGTGGTCCCCGGCCGGTCGTGCCACTTTACGGTGTATGCGCCCCGCCCTGCCGGGCGCCCCGGACCTCAAAGACGCGAACACCGCCCCCCGGGTTGCTCCTGCACAGGGTGCGCGATGATGGAGGGGCCCCGCCCGAAGATCTCAGTTTCTCCCGGAAAGGCCGCTCATGGCACCGCGCATCCTGCTGGCCCGGCACGGACAGACCCAGTGGTCACTGTCCGGCAAGCACACCGGCAGGACCGACGTGCCCCTCCTGGAGGAGGGCAGGCGCGGCGCGAAACTGCTCGGCGAGAGGCTGCACCGGGCCCCCTTCGACGGCCTGCCGGGCGTGGAGGTGCGCACCAGCCCGCTGGTACGCGCGCGTGAGACGTGCGAACTGGCCGGCTTCGGCGAGCGCGCCCAGTGCTGGGACACGCTCATGGAGTGGGACTACGGCGCCTACGAGGGCATGACCCCGCAGCAGATCCAGGCCGAGAACCCCGGCTGGTTCATCTGGCGCGACGGCGTCCCGCGCGGGGAGACGCTCGCCGAGGTCACCGCCCGGGCCGACGAGGTGGTGGCCTGGGCGCGCGCCGAGGACCGCGACGTACTGGTCTTCGCCCACGGGCACATCCTGCGGTCGATCGGCGCGCGGTGGCTCGGCCTGCCGCTCGACTTCGCCGCGCGCGTCCGCCTCAACCCCACGTCGCTGTCGGTGCTCGGCTGGGCGTACGGCGAACCCGCCCTGGAGAGCTGGAACGACGTGGGGCACCTGGCCGCCTAGGAGCCGTCGGCACGTTCTTTCCGTCCGCTCGGCGGCGGCCGGGCGTCACGCGGTCCGGGGTGTGCTCGCGTGCCGTTCCAGGAAGGCCGAGACACCGCCGGCCCGCCGGTGCGGCGACAGCAGGCGTGCCGTCCCCGCCAGCATCGTCTGGACCCGCGAGGACTGGACCTGGTCCAGGAGGTCCAGGACCCGCATCCCGGCCGCCGCCGCCTCGTCGGGGCGGCCCCCGCGCGCGAGGTCGTCGGCCAGCTGGGCCGTGTACAGCGCGATGTTCCGGGTGAAGTGCGGGTCCTGGAGCGCCGCCGCCCGCCGCGCGTGCCGTGCCGCCCGCGGCCAGTCGCCCAGGGTCGACCAGCACTGGGCCTCCAGCCCCTCCAGCTCGGCCTCGCCGTAGAAGCTCATCCACTCGGGGTCGGCGTCCGAGGGGCCCCGCCCGTACAGCGCCTGCGCGCGCGTGAGCGCCTGTGCGCAGCCGGTGCGGTCGGCGAGCCCCGCCCAGCCGCCGGCCTCGCGCAGCGCGAGCAGGGACATCAGCCGCGGCGAGCCGAGTGAGCGGGCGGCGCGCTGGGCCGCCTGCGCCGCCCGCACCGCCTCCCGGGGCCGGCCCGCGTCCCGCGCGAGGAACGCGGTGTTGCAGAACGCGTGTGCCTCCAGGGCGTCGTCGCCGGTCATCCGGGCGGTGGCCAGTGCCTCGGCGTAGTGCGAGCGGGCGTCGTCGAACCGGCCCGAGTCATGGGCCAGCCAGCCCACCGAGATGGCGAGTTCACCGGCGCCCGCGTGCAGCCGGTCGGCCGTGGTCTGCCGGGTCGCGCCGGCGTCGAGCAGGGCGTACGCGGCACGCAGCGGAGCCGCCGCGCGGCGGTAGAGGCCGTCCGCTCCGTGCCGGTCGTCCAGCAGCCGGATCCTGCGGACGGCCTCTTCGAGGGCGCCCGCGTCGCTCGCGCCGGCGCGGCGGAGGGGGCGGCCCGCGGCCGACGCGTCGAAGGCGAGCCCCAGGGGCCCCAGCGAGGCGGCGGCCACCGTGGCGCCCCCGCGGGTCATGAATGCGCGACGCAGCACGTCGCTCTCCTCGTGGTTCTCGTGCGGGTGGTACAGGTCTTGCCCGTCGTGCAGTTGGTGCTGGTCGTGCCGGTCGTGCTCGTTGGGCTGGTGGTACTGGTGCTGCTGGTCGTACTGGTGCTGCTGGTGGTGCGGACGGGCCGTGCCCGTCGTCCCGGCGGGGGCGGGCCCGGCCTGCGCCGGGAGCTCGGCGCGTGCCGCGCGCCCGCGCACGGACGAGCGGGGCGAGAACCCCAGGTCGGTCAGCGTGCGGCCCGGGAACATGTGCAGGAACACACGTTCGTAGGCGTAGTTGGGGCAGCGGATCTCGCCCGCCTCCACCCGGCCGATGTAGCGCGCGTCGCAGCTGACCCGCTCGCCGATCTCGCGGGCGGCACGCCGCACCGCCGCGGCGAACTCGGCCGGTGAGCGCTGTCCGCGCAGGTGCCGGAAGGCGAGGTTCGGCCGCGGCGGCCGGGGGGACTGGGACGAGGTCACCGTCGACGACGTCATGGCCGGGCCCTCTCGTGCGAACCGTCGAACCATGCCGGATTCGGGGTGAGTTACCCGGGTTGCCCCAGTGACACCCTGTTTCCGACGAGCAAGAACGTACCGGTTGTGTCCGCTCCGCCACGCAGTGTTTGGCTACAAACCGGATATCTCATCCACGATCTGCCATGAACTGCCATCCTTTGCGGCTGACTTCGGCCGTAGCCGTTGACGCGCCGCCGCGTTGGACCCCGTGAACCGGGAGCCGCCCGACTCCCGACCCGCTCGCGTACGAGGAGGGGTACCCGTGGTGGAGTCCGGGACGCAGACGCACGGGAGCGTCGATCACCGTCGGCCGCCGGCGCCGGAAGCCGGCTGCGACCTGGTGACGGTGCCGGCCCGGCAGGGCCTGGAGGCGGTCGACATCCTGCGCCGCGGGGCCGATGACGCCGTAGGACCCGTCCTGCACGACGACGGCGCCGACACACTCGGATTCGTGGTTCCGGCGGGCACGGCCGCGGCGTGGGACGTGCCGGGCAGCACCTGCACCAGGACGGACGGCCGCGGGCTGCGGACGGCCCCGCGGCCCCCTGTGGAGGGCTCGGACTGGCTGCTCCCGCCCGGAGAGGCCGACCTCGCGACCGACCCCGCGCTGCTGCGGCGCGCCCTCGGCGAGGCGGCCCGCATGATCGAGGCGGCCGACAGCTGCCGCTGACGGCCGGCCGGTGCGGCCTTCCGCACCCCGGGGTGCGGTCGCGCGGGACTTGCGACAATGGCGGGATGGGAAGGTCCAGAAACGCCCGCCGTGAGCGCGAGGCCGCGAAAGACGTCGTCGAGCAGGTGGACGGCGGGCTGGCGCAGCTCGTCCCCGACCGGGAGCGCGCGCGGGCCTGGACGCTGCTGATCGACGGGGCACCGCAGTCGCACGTCGACCTGGACGACCCCGCGCACCTCTCCTTCGAGTACCAGCGCAGGCTCGGGCACGTCATCGACCTCGCCGCGCCCCCGGGCAAGCCGGTCCACGTCGTCCACCTCGGCGGCGGCGCGTTCACCCTCGCCCGGTACGTCGCCGCCACCCGCCCGCGTTCCACCCAGCAGGTCGTCGAACGGGATGCCGCCCTGGTGCGGCTGGTGCGCCGCGAACTGCCCCTGGACGCCAACGCCCGGATCCGGGTGCGCTCCGCCGACGCCCGCGAAGGACTCGCCAAGGTGCCCGACGGCTGGGCCGACCTCGTCGTCGCGGACGTGTTCAGCGGCGCCCGCACCCCCGCCCACCTCACCTCGGCCGAGTTCCTGGACGAGGTCCGAAGGACCCTGAAGGCGGGCGCCGTCTTCGCCGCGAACCTCGCCGACGGGCCGCCGCTCGCCCACCTGCGCGGCCAGATCGCCACCGCCGCCGCCCGGTTCGCCGAGCTGGCCCTGGTCGCCGACCCGGCCGTGCTGCGCGGCAAGCGCTTCGGCAACGCGGTCCTCGTCGCCTCCGACCTGCCGCTGCCGGTCGCGGAGCTGACCCGTCGCGCCGCGTCCGACCCCCACCCGGGCCGGGTCGAACACGGGCGGGCGCTCACCGACTTCACGGGCGGCGCCGCCCCCGTGACGGACGCGGCGGCCGTGGCCTCACCGGCACCGCCGCCCTCCGTCTTCCGCTGATCTCGGCGGCCCGGCGGCCCGGCGGCCCGGCGGTTCAGCGGCCTCGGCGGCGGGACCTAGTAGTTGCCGACTTCCACCCGCGGCGGACCGTCGTGCCAGGAGCAGATGACCGACACCCGGTCCGGGCCGGAGGTGAACTCGACCCGGATCCAGGTCGACGTCTTCCACACCTGCATCGACCACCCGGTGCCCGGGGTCGCCGAGACGAGCGTCGCGGAGGCCTGGCCCAGGTCGAGGACCACCCGGCCGCCCGCGGTGTCGTAACCCTTCACCTTCCCGGCAGCGCCGGACGTGCCGGTGGAACCGGTGGAACCGGAAGATCCGGCGGAGCCTGCTGACCCCGCGGCCGAACCGCCCGCGCCCGCCGGCGGCGTGGTGTGCGTGCTACGCGCGGTGCCCGGGGCGCTCGGGGCGGGCCCGGCGGGGGTACGGGACGGCCCGGCGGGCGGGGCGGAAGCGCTCGTCGAAGGCGCCGGGAGGTGCGTGGCGGAGCCGGGCGGGCCGGACTCCCGCGCGTCCGCGCCGGCCGCCGTGATGGGCAGGGCGCGCGGCGGGTCGTAGGCGGTGCCCGCCATCACCGTGTGGACACCCCACCACGACAGCGTGACCGCGGCGCTCGTCGCCAGCGACCACGCCAGTACGTGTACGAGTCCTCTGCGCATCGGCGCCATCCTGCCGCATGCGTCCCGCGGGTGTCCCGGGCGGCCCGGGCGACCCGGGCGACCCGGTCGTCGTGGGTGGCGAGGGGGAGCGGCCGGGCCGGGAACAGGGTCGTCCACAGGCTGCGGGAGCCCCCCGCCCGACGTTGTCCACAGGCCCGCACCGGGTGTGTCCGTATGGCGTACGGTGCGGCGCATGGCAAGTGTGCTCGTGGTCGAGGACGACCAGTTCGTACGCTCGGCGCTCATCCGTCACCTGACCGACGCCTCGCACACCGTGCGCAGTGTCGGGACGGCGCTGGAGGCGCTGCGCGAGGTCGCCCACTTCCGCTTCGACGTGGTCGTCCTGGACCTCGGACTGCCCGACCTGGACGGCGCCCAGGCCCTGAAGATGCTGCGCGGCATCACCGACGTGCCCGTCATCGTCGCCACCGCACGGGACGACGAGGCGGAGATCGTCCGCCTGCTCAACGACGGGGCGGACGACTACCTGACCAAGCCGTTCTCGGTCGAGCACCTGTCGGCGCGCATGGCCGCCGTACTGCGGCGGGCCCGCTCCGGCCCCGCCGAGACCGCGCCGTCCACCGTCCTGCGCGTGGGCGGGCTGACCGTCGACCCGCTGCGCCGTCAGGCCGAGCTGGACGGAGCCCGACTCGACCTGACCCGCCGCGAGTTCGACCTGCTGGCCTTCCTCGCCGGACGGCCCGGCGTCGTCGTGGCCCGCAGGGAACTGCTCGCCGAGGTGTGGCAGCAGTCCTACGGCGACGACCAGACCATCGACGTCCACCTCTCCTGGCTGCGGCGGAAGCTGGGCGAGACCGCCGCACGCCCCCGCTACCTGCACACGCTGCGGGGCGTGGGCGTGAAGCTGGAGCCACCCGGGGCGGAGCCGTCGCGATGAGGTGGGCGCTGGTCAAGGTCTGCCTGGCGGTCACCACGATGGTCGTCGTCGCCTTCGCGGTGCCGCTCGGCCTGGTCGTCAAGGAGATGGCCCGCGACCGCGCCTTCTCCCACGCCGAACGCCAGGCCGCGGCCGTCGCACCCGCCCTGTCCATCACCACCGAGCGCGACCAGTTGGAGCGGGTCGTCGCCTCGGCGGGCTCGGATGCCCGGATGGCCGTGCACATACCGGCCACCGAGGGCGGACGCGCCGTCGACATCGGCCGGCGGTGGGCCGCCGGGGCGGACATCGCCACCGTCCGGCGGATGGGCCGCGCCTCCACCACCGAGGTGCCCGGCGGATCCACGCTGCTCCAGCCGGTCGCGCTCAGCTCCGGTGCCATCGCGGTCGTCGAGGTCTACGTCCCCGAGACCGAGGTCGGCAACGGCGTGGGCACGGCCTGGGCGGTGCTCGCCGGTGTCGGCGCCGCGCTGATCGTCGGCTCGGTCGCCGTCGCCGACCGGCTCGGCGTCCGCATGGTGCGGCCCGCGCGGCGGCTCGCCCAGGGCGCGCACGAACTGGGGGAGGGCAAACTGGGCGCGCGGGTGCCCGAGGAGGGACCGCCCGAACTGCGCCGGGCGGCCGTCGCGTTCAACTCCATGGCCGACCAGGTCGTCCAGCTCCTCGCGGGCGAACGGGAACTGGCCGCCGACCTGTCCCACCGGCTGCGTACGCCGCTGACCGTGCTGCGGCTCAACGCCGCCTCGCTCGGGCAGGGCCCGGCCGCCGAGCAGACCCGCGCGGCGGTCGCCCAACTGGAGCGCGAGGTCGACACCATCATCCGGACCGCCCGCCAGGCCAAGCCGCGCACGGCGGCGGCCGAAGCGGGCGCGGGCTGCGACGTGGCCGAGGTGGTCAGGGAACGGATGGGGTTCTGGTCCGCGCTCGCGGAGGACGAGGGCCGTACGTGGCGGCTGGCCGGGGTCGAGCGGCCGGCCCGTGCACCGGTGGCCCGCGCCGACCTCGCCGCGGCCCTGGACGCCCTGCTCGGCAACGTCTTCCGGCACACCGCCGAGGGCACGGCGTTCGCCGTCGACGTGCACCACGCGGAGGACGCGGTGATCGTGCTCGTCTCCGACGCGGGCCCCGGCATACCCGACCCGGCCGCCGCCATGCTGCGCGGCCGGGGTTCGGGGAGCGAGGGCTCCACCGGGCTCGGCCTGGACATCGTGCGCCGCCTGGCCGAGGCGACCGGCGGCGACGTCCGGATCGGCTCCTCCGTGCTCGGCGGCACCGAGGTGCGCCTCTGGCTGCAACGGGACGGCCGTCGGCCGGCACGCAAAGGCCACCGGGGCACCGTCGGCCGCCGGCGTACGGCGGTGGGCTGAGCAGGCGCCGCCGACGGCCGGGGACGCCCGCGGGCCGTGGGACGCCTGCGGGGCAGCGGTCGGGGCGACGGCCGCAAAGGGCGTGCGGGGCGACGGCCGCGAAGTGCGTGCGGGGCAGCGGTCAGGGCGACGGCCGCGAAGTGTGTGCGGGCGGTGGCCGAGGAGGCCGCGTGGTGGCTTGCCCGGACGCGGCCGTGCAAGCCACGACAGGCACGGTCAGGGGCGTACGCGGGACCGGGCGGCGGCCGCGGGACGGCGGCGACCTTTAACCGGCCCCGATGCCTTCCTTAAGCGCACCCTAAGAACCTCGACTGCCGTCCGGATCCGCCTGATTGCCCGGTTCCGCATCGCTAGCGTGCTGCCGCACCCACCCCCTCCGGGGCAGCCCCAGGGCCGTCCCCGGACCCCTGAACAGCGAAGGCAGGCACGCACGATGAGCACGCACCGGCGCAGGATCAGCGGCAGGAACAAGGTGTTGGGCGGCCTCGTGGCGGCGGCCGCGGTCGGCGGCGGGGCCTTCGTGTTCACCGCCACCGCGCAGGCCGCCGGGACCGGTGCCGCGTACACGAGGACCAGCGACTGGTCGACGGGCTACACCGCGCAGTACGTCGTCACCAACAACAGCGGCGGGACGCAGCGGGACTGGACGCTGGAGTTCGACCTGCCGACGGGCACGAAGCTGGGCTCGCTGTGGAACGGTGAGGCCGCTGTCAGCGGGCGGCACGTCACCGTCAAGCCCGCCAAATGGGACACCGCCGGGCTCGCCCCCGGCAAGTCCGTCACCGTCGGCTTCGTCGTCGACGGCACCGGCGCCCCGACCGGCTGCCGGATCGACGGCGCCGCGTGCTCGGCGGACGACGGCGCCACCCCGCAACCCAGCGGGCGCCCCACCCGGTCCGCGAGCCCGTCCCCGACGCCCCGCCCCACCTCCACTCCCGCCCCCACGAAGACGCCGACCGCCGACCCCACCCCCTCGCCGAGCACCGGCACCGGCACCACCACCGGCTCGGGCTTCGCGCCCTACGTCGACACCTCCCTCTACCCCGCCTTCGACCTGACGGCGAGCGCCGACGCGACCGGCGTGAAGAACTACAACCTCGCCTTCGTCACCGACGGCGGCGGCTGCACCCCCAAGTGGGGCGGCGTCACCGATCTCGGCAGCGACGGCGTCGCCTCCCAGATCGGCGCGCTGCGTGCCAAGGGCGGCGACGTGCGGGTCTCCTTCGGCGGCGCCAACGGGGCCGAGCTGGCGACGACCTGCTCCTCGGCGGACGCGCTGGCGGCGGCGTACGGCAAGGCCGTCGACCGGTTCGAGCTCACCAAGGTCGACTTCGACATCGAGGGCGGCGCGCTGGCGAACACCGCCGCCAACACCCGCCGCGCCCAGGCCATCGCCGAGCTCCAGCGCCAGCACCCCGGCCTGGACGTCTCCTTCACCCTCCCCGTCATGCCCGAGGGCCTCACCCAGGACGGCGTGAACCTGCTGGCGGACGCCAAGTCCGGCGGTGTGAGGATCTCCACCGTCAACATCATGGCGATGGACTACGGCGCCTCGTACAACGGCGACATGGGCACCTACGCCGAGCAGGCCGCCACCGCCACCCAGGCCCAGATCAAGAGCGTGCTCGGCCTGTCCGACAGCGCCGCCTGGAAGGCGGTCGCCGTCACCCCGATGATCGGCGTGAACGACGTCTCCACCGAGGTCTTCAAGGTCGACGACGCCACCCAGCTGGTGGACTTCGCCAAGACCAAGGGCCTCGGCGGGCTTTCCATGTGGTCGGCCACCCGCGACAAGCAGTGCGCCGGCGGCCCCAAGCCCACCGCCGACGCCACGTGCAGCTCCATCGCGCAGGAACCGTACGCATTCACCAAGGCCTTCGGCGCCTACAAGTGACCGGTGGCAAGTGACCGGGGGGCGCGGCACTCCCCTCCGGCTCCCCTGTGCCGCGCCCCCCGCTTGCCCCCCGCTTGCCCCCGCCCGCCCCGCCCGCCCCCGAGCGGACGGGGGCCCGTACGTCAGACGGCGTTCACCGGCGGCAGCTGACCGGTCCGGGCCGCCCTCCCGTACCAGTGGGCACTGGACTTCGGCGTCCGGGCGAGGGTCGCGTAGTCCACGTACACCGCACCGAACCGCTTGGCATAGCCGTAGGCCCACTCGAAGTTGTCCATCAGGGACCACAGGTAGTAGCCGCGGACGTCGGCCCCGTCCGCGTTGGCCCGGTGGATCGCCGCGAGGTGCCCGTGCAGGTAGGCGATGCGCTCCGGGTCGCGCACGCGGCCGTCGTCGTCCACCTTGTCGGGGTAGGCCGCGCCGTTCTCCGTGACGTAGAGGGGGACTCCGGGAGCCTCGCGGGTGTAGCGCATGATCAGCTCGTGCAGGCCGCCCGGGTCGATCGTCCAGCCCATCTCCGTACGGTCGCCCGGGGCCTGGTGGAACGCCACGTCCTCCGAGCCCGGCCACGGCGAGTGCGCGCTCGACCCGTGCCCGTCCGCGCGCGGTCCCTCGGGGGCCGTGTCCGGCGACGACACCAGCGCGGTCGTGTAGTAGTTGAGGCCGAGCGCGTCCAGCGGCTGCCGGACGGCGCGCAGGTCCCCGTCGAGGACGTACGACCAGTCCGTGACCGACGAGGTCGCCTCCAGCAGCGAGGCCGGGTACGCGCCGTGCAGGATCGGGCCGTGGAAGACACCGCAGGCCAGGTCGTCGATGCGCCGCGCCGCCGCCAGGTCCGCCGGGTGCTGCGACAGCGGGCGGATCACCTGCGAGTTGAGACTCACGGCGACCGAGGCGCCGGCCGGCAGCACCGAGCGCAGTGCCTGTGTGCCCAGGCCGTGGGCGAGGTTCAGGTGGTGCGCGGCGCGCAGGGCGGCCAGGGGCTCGGTGCGGCCGGGCGCGTGTACCCCGGAGCCGTAGCCCAGGAAGGCGCTGCACCAGGGCTCGTTGAGCGTGGTCCACTGGTCCACACGGTCGCCGAGTGCCTCGCCGACGAGCTGCGCGTACTCGGCGAAGCGCAGCGCGGTCTCGCGCTCGGGCCAGCCGCCCGCGTCCTCCAGCTCCTGCGGCAGGTCCCAGTGGTAGAGCGTGACGGAGGGCTTGATGCCGTGGGACAGCAGTTCGTCGACCAGCCGCCGGTAGAAGTCCAGGCCCGCCTGTGCGGCGGGGCCGCGGCCGGTGGGCTGCACGCGGGGCCAGGAGACCGAGAAGCGGTAGGCGTTCAGGCCGAGTTCCGCCATCATGGCCACGTCGTCGCGGTAGCGGTGGTAGTGGTCGACGGCGATGTCACCGGTGTCGCCGTCGGCCGTCGCGCCCGGCGTACGGCTGAAGGTGTCCCAGATCGAGGGGGTGCGGCCGTCCTCCCGCACGGCGCCCTCGATCTGGTACGCGGAGGTCGCCGCGCCCCACAGGAAGGCGGGAGGAAAGGTCACGGTCTTCGGTTCGGGCATGGAATCGCTCCCACGAGTCGGGTGGGCCCCATTATGCATGGGAGCGCTCCCACCGTGAAAGAGGGGCCCGGGATGGCCGCACGCCGTGGTGCCGGTGCCCCGGGGACCTTCTGATGGATCTCCGCGGCGTCGCGACCCTGGCCGCCGGGAGTCACGCGCCGGGGCCATCGCTCACGCGGACGCCCGCACCACCAGTTCCGTCGGCAGCACCACTTCGCGGTGGCCGGTGCCGCGGTGGGCGATCTCGTCCAGCAGGAGGTCCGCCATGGTGCGGCCCATCTCCTCCAGCGGCTGGCGGACGCTGGTCAGCGGAGGGTCGATGTGCCGCGCGACGATCGAGTCGTCGAAGCCGACGAGGGCGACGTCCTGCGGCACCCGCAGGCCCGAGGCGCGCAGTTCCAGGACGGCACCCGAGGCCATCACGTCGGAGGCGGCGAAGACGGCGTCGAGGCCGGGCCGCCGGCGCAGCAGCTCGCGCATGGCGGCGCGTCCGCCCTCCTCCGTGAAGTCGCCCCGCGCGACGAGGTCGTCGTCGACGGGGAGACCGGCCTCCTCCAGTGCCGCCCGGTACCCGTCGAGCCGGGCCCGGGCCGCGTCCATGTCCAGCGGCCCCGTGATGGTGCCGATGCTCCGGCGCCCGCCCGCCAGCAGGTGCCGCACCGCGGCCCGGGCGCCGCCGCTGTTGTCCGCGCGGACGTGGCCCAGCCGCTCCCGGTCGCTGCGCCGCCCGGCCAGCACGGTCGGCACCGCCAGTTCCTCCAGCCGGTCGGGGAGCGTGTCCTCGCTGTGCACCGCCATCATGAGGACGCCGTCCACGCGTTGCGCGGACAGGTACGTGGCGAGTCGCGCGTACTCCTTCTCGTCCCGCGCCAGGACCAGCAGCAACTGCATGCCCGCGCTGGCCAGTCCGGTGGAGACGCCCCGGATGATCCCCGAGAAGTAGGGCTCGGAGAAGAGCCGGGTCTCGGCCTCCGGGACGACCAGGGCCACCGAGTCGGTGCGGCGGGTGACCAGGGAGCGGGCGGCGCGGTTGGGGACGTAGCCGAGTTCCGCGATGGCCTGCTCCACGGCCGCGCGCGAGCGGTCGCTCACCTTGGGCGAGCCGTTGATCACCCGGGAGACCGTGCCCCGGCCGACCCCGGCGCGGGCGGCCACGGCGTTCAGGGTCGGGCGCCGGACGTCCGCCGGCCTCGGCGGCGGTGGGACGGGGCTCATCGTTCACCTTCCGGCGGTTGCGGTGGGGGTCCGCTCATTCTGGCCCAGAAATTCCGGCCACCGCCCCTGGCGTCCGGCTGCGGGGCGGGTCCGGACCGTTGACCTGGCCGTGACCTGCGTGAATCCTGCGGGGGAGCGGTCGGTGTCCGGCGGGTTACGGGGCGGGGCGTGACACGTTCACGTGACGTGCGGAACACGCTTGCGCAACAACGCCGTTTTCAAGTCTTGACACCTGGCCCGGCAGCAAGGAGTCTTCCGGCATGCCGCGTGGGAGCGGTCCCACGGAGCGTCGGGACTCTCTCCCGTGTGGACCCAAGTACCGATGGCCCTTCCCTCTACCTCGCATGGCACACCGTTGACCAGCACCTTCGCACCGCACGCCGCGTGCTGTGGGCGAGCCGCTGCTCGAACCGAGAGGGCAGGTCCCGACCGCCGGTTTTCCGGCGGTCTGATTCCTGAGGTCCCGTTCCCACTGGAACAAGGAGTAGTGGAATGCGCATCACCCGTACCGGCGGCGGTCGCGGCCGCAGAGCAGCGGCCTTGACCACGACGGTCCTGACGGCCTCGGCCCTGCTGCTGACCGGTTGCAGCAGCGACGGTGACTCGGACAGTTCGGATGCCAACGGGAAGATCACCCTCAAGGTGGCCGACTTCGGGCAGTTCGGCTACAAGGAGGCCGGTCTGTTCGCCCAGTACCAGAAGCTGCACCCGAACATCACGGTGAAGGAAGAGACCACCGCGAACGAGCAGGACTACTACCCGAAGCTGCTTCAGCAGCTGAACGCGGGCAACGGTCTGGCGGACGTCACGGGTATCGAGGTCGGGCGCATCAAGGAGGTCGTCGACACCCAGGCGGGCAAGTTCACCGACCTGAGCAAGTCGATCAACGTCGCCGACTGGGTGTCCTGGAAGGAGAAGCAGGCCACCGCGAAGGACGGCTCGGTCATCGGCGCCGGCACCGACATCGGCCCCATGTCGCTGTGCTACCGCCGGGACCTCTTCCAGCAGGCCGGCCTGCCCAGCGACCGCGAGGCCGTCGCCAAGGCCGTCGCGGGCGGCTGGGAGGACTACATCAAGCTCGGCGAGCAGTACAAGAAGAAGGCGCCGTCCGGCACTTACTTCATGGACTCCGCGAGCGCCATGTACAACGCGGTCGTCAGCTCGTCCCCGAAGCAGTACTACGACGCCGACGGCAAGGCGGTCTACAAGGACAGCGAGTCCGTCAAGCAGGGCTGGAACCTGGCCGCCGAGGCCGCCGCGAAGAAGCTGAGCCAGGGCGTGCCGCAGTTCCAGGACCCCTGGCAGGCGGCGCTGCGCAAGGGCACCATCGCCTCCATGGCGTGCCCGGCCTGGATGGCGGCCCAGATCACGACCTACTCCGGCGACAACTACAAGGGCAAGTGGGACATCGCCCGTGCGCCCGGTTCGGCCGCGGCCAACTGGGGTGGTTCCTTCCTCGCCGTGCCCAAGAGCGGAAAGCACGTCAAGGAGGCCACCGACCTGGTCAAGTGGCTGACCGCGCCCGAGCAGCAGGCCGCCGTGTTCAAGGCGGTCGGTGTCTTCCCGTCGAACAAGGGCGCCTACGAGCTGGCCAGCGTGAAGAGCGCGAAGCTGCCGTACTTCAATGACGCCCCGATCGGCCAGATCTACGCCGACGAGGCCAAGTCCATCCCCGAGGCGGTGCTCGGCCCGAAGGACGCCGCGATCAAGGACACGATCTCCACGCAGATCAACAACATGGAGCAGCGCGGTACTTCGCCCGAGAAGGCGTGGGGCGCCGCGACCGAGTCCATCGACAAGGCGATCGGCTGACAGCAGCCGGCTGACCCCCGCCGGTGCGGGCGGCCCCTCCGGCCGCCCGCACCGCCCTCGCCCCCGGCGTCGCGCGACGGCCGCCGACGCGGGGGGACGACCACATCAGGCCCGGCCGTCGAACACCGGGCGGCAGTGGCGTTCCTGAGAACCGGGGCATAGGGCGGGGCGGGCTTCGTCCGGTGCCGCCGAGGGGCAGGGCTGTTCGGGCCGCCCGGGCTGTCCGGGATGCCTGGACCGTGCGTGCCGCCTGGGCCGCTCGGTCTTCTGGCTCACCTGGTCCTCCTGGCTCCCTGGCCGGCCTGACCCGCTTGGCCTTTCCTGGTCATCTGGTGCGCCTGATCGGCGTGTTGTGGGGCTGCCTGCCTGCCTGTTGGTGGCTTGGTGGCTTGGTGGCTTGGTGGCTTGGCGGCTTCGGGGCTTCGGGGCTTCGGGGCCCGTCGGGCTGGTCGGCGGGCTGGGAGTGGGGCCGGGAGGCCGACCGGCCGGCGGTTGGCTGATCGGTGGGTTGGGCGAGGTGGTTCGGTTGGGTGGTCGGGCTGGTGATGTGGCTTGGCCGGGTGGGCCGGGTCGCCGCCCCGGCCGGGCGGCGGCTGCTTCGGTCGCCGTACGGGCCAGGGCGCCGCGTCATGGGGAGCCTCCGGGGCCCGACCGGTCCGCCGGGCCGGTGCGGACCGCCCACGACCCCAGGCCCCGCCCACCGCAAGAATCGCCCACCGCGCGCCCGCCCTGGACGCCGCGCCGGCCCCGGACTCCGTGCCGCCCAGGCCCGGACCCACCCCGGCATTCCACCCCCGGACTCCGCACTCGACCCCACCCCCCGGACCTCACCCCGACCCACCACCCCCCCGCGGCCCGGTCACCGGAGCCCACGGCCCGTCCAGGAACGTCAGGCCGTGGCGCGGAAAGCCGCCGCCCGAGCCGTACCGATCAACCGCGCAGGGAGCGGCGGGGACTTCGCGGACCCGGCGCCGACCGACCCGTGAACACGGCTCCCGCCTCCGCCCCGCTCCCCTCCCCCTACCCGGCCGAAACCTCCCAGGGAAGGACTCCCTCCGTGGCAACGACAACCCCCACCCGGGGCGCCTACACCCCGCCACCCGGCGGCTCCGGCGCCCAGCCGAACGGACGCGGCAAGTGGCGTTCCCGGCTGTGGCGCCTCGACGACAAGGTGTCGCCGTACGCGTACATCGCCCCCTTCTTCCTCGTCTTCGGCGCCTTCGGGCTCTACCCGCTCCTCTACACCGGCTGGATCGCCCTGCACCGGGTGGAGCTGACGGCCCTCGACCAGTCGCAGTGGGTCGGCTTCGACAACTTCTCCAAGATCCTCCAGGACTCGGAGTTCTGGACGGCCGTCTCCAACACCTTCGTCATCGGCGTCATCTCGACCGTCCCGCAGTTGCTCGTGGCGCTGGGCCTCGCCCACCTGCTCAACTACAAGCTGCGCGCCAGCACGTTCTGGCGGACGGTGATCCTCACCCCGTACGCCACCTCGGTGGCCACCGCCGCCCTGGTCTTCGCCCTGGTCTTCCGCGCCGACGGCGGCTTCCTCAACTGGGTGCTGCACTTCTTCGGTGCGGGCAACACCGACTGGGGCAACGGTGAGTGGACCTCCAAGATCGCCATCTCGGTCATCGTGATCTGGCGCTGGACCGGCTACAACGCCCTGATCTACCTCGCGGCCATGCAGGCGGTGCCGGCCGACCTGTACGAGGCGGCGTCGATCGACGGGGCCACGCGCTGGCAGCAGTTCCGCAAGGTGACCATCCCCTCGCTGCGGCCGACGATCCTGTTCACCATCGTCATCTCGACGATCGGCTCCATGCAGCTGTTCGGTGAGCCGCTGCTGCTCCAGGGCGGCACGCTCGGTGCCGTCGGAGGCAGCGAGCACCAGTACGAGACCCTCAGCATCTACCTCTACAACTACGGCTGGAAGCTGCAGCATCTGGGCCCGGCCGCGGCCGTGGCCTGGGCCATGCTCGTCCTGCTGCTGCTCATCGCACTGATCAACTGGATCGTCGGCCGGCTCGTGCGCAAGAGCGCGGCCTGACGGGAGCGATATCGATGACCACGACTCATCCCGCCAAGAGCGCACCGGCCCTCGCCCCGGCATCGCTGCCCGCCTCCCCGGAACGGGGCCGCGGCCGTTTCAAGATGGGCGCCGGACAGCAGCTCAAGGGCGGCCCGTTCACCTACATCGCCCTCGTCGTCGTCGGCCTGGGTTCGATCTTCCCGCTGTACTGGACGCTGGTGGCCGCCTCCCACGACCAGCAGCGGGTCCTCGACAGCCCGCCGCCGCTGATCCCGGGCGGCAAGCTGTGGCACAACCTCCAGGCGGCCTGGGAACAGGCCAACCTCGGCAAGGCCATCGTCAACAGTGTCATCGTGGCCGGCTCCATCACCGTGGCCACGCTGTTCTTCTGCACGCTCGCCGGGTACGCCTTCGCCAAGATGCGCTTCCGGGGCCGGGGCGCGCTGATGACCGCGGTCATCGCCACCCTGACGATCCCGCCGCAGCTCAGCGTCGTCCCGCTGTTCATGCTGATGGCGGACATCGGGTGGGGCAACAAGCTGGAGTCGGTGATCTTCCCGACCCTGGTCGGCGCCTTCGGTGTCTTCTTCATGCGCCAGTACCTGCTGGAGGCCCTGCCCTACGAGCTGATCGAGGCCGCCAAGGTCGACGGGGCGAGCAACATCCGCATCGTGTGGAACGTCGTGCTGCCCGCCGCGCGCCCGGCGATGATGGTGCTCGGCATGCTCACCTTCGTTCAGGCGTGGAACGACTTCTTCTGGCCCTTCCTCGCCCTGAGCCAGGAGAACCCCACCCTCCAGGTGGCGCTCGGCCAGCTCAGCGCGTCCTACACCCCCGACCAGAGCATCGTCATGGCCGGAGCGCTGATCAGCACACTGCCCCTGCTGCTGGTCTTCATCGTCTTCGGCAAGCAGATCGTCGGCGGCATCATGGCGGGCGCAGTCAAGGGCTGACCGCCGGACCGCCGGACCACCGGACCGCCGGACCGGCGCCACGGACCGGCGGCCCGGCACCACGGACCGGCCGCGACCACTGACCGGCCGGCACCATGCCCCGGCCCGGACCCGCCTGTACAACCCGTACACCTCGTACAACCCGTACAACCCGCAAAACCGTTCCGCCCCGACCCCGACCCCGACCCCGACCCCGGCCCGCACCGGCCGCCCCGCCCCCGTCCCCGACCCCGGCCCGCACCGGCCGCCCCGCGGCGGGCCCACGGTGCGGGAGGCGACGTAGAAGTCGGAGGTGG
>NZ_JBHJUW010000021.1:19128-50953 GCF_042268205.1 Streptomyces sp. NPDC056160 | reverse complement strand
CCACCGCCCGCCCCGCCCCCGCCCCCCACCCCGCCCCGCCCCGGCCGCCCCGCCGCGGGCCGGCCGTCCGGTACGGCCCGCCACGCACGCGGGCCGTACCGGACCACCTCCCCTTTCTCACGCCACCTTTGGGAGCGCTCTCACCATGACCGCCGTACGACCCGAGACCACTGCCCGACAGGCTTCCGGCGCCGCCTTCCCGACCGGCTTCGTCTGGGGTGCCGCCACCGCCGCCTACCAGGTGGAGGGCGCCGCCGCGGAGGACGGCCGCACCCCCTCCATCTGGGACACCTTCAGCCACACCCCCGGAAAGGTCCTCAACGGCGACACCGGTGACATCGCCGCCGACCACTACCACCGCTACCGCGACGACGTGGCGCTGATGAAGGACCTCGGCCTGAAGGCGTACCGGTTCTCCGTCTCCTGGTCCCGGGTCCAGCCCACCGGCCGCGGCCCCGCCGTCGAACGCGGCCTGGACTTCTACCGCAGGCTCACCGACGAACTGCTCCAGGCGGGCATCACCCCCGTCGCCACCCTCTACCACTGGGACCTGCCCCAGGAGCTGGAGGACGCGGGCGGGTGGCCGCACCGCGACACCGCGCACCGCTTCGCCGAGTACGCCGAGATGACGGCCCGCGCCCTGGGCGACCGCGTCGGCGTGTGGACCACGCTCAACGAACCCTGGTGCTCGGCGTTCCTCGGCTACGGCTCCGGCGTGCACGCCCCGGGCCGTACCGACCCGGCCGCCACCCTGCGCGCCGCGCACCACCTCAACCTGGCGCACGGGCAGGCGGTCGGCGCCCTGCGCTCCGTACTGCCGGCGTCCGCGCAGGTCTCCGTCACGCTCAACCTGCACCAGGTGCGCCCGCTCACCGACAGCCCGAAGGACGCCGAGGCCGCCCGCCGCATCGACGCGGTCGGCAACCGGATCTTCACCGGCCCGATCCTGGACGGTGCCTACCCCGAGGACCTGCTCACCGACACCGCGCACCTGGTCGACTGGGGGCAGCTCGTGCACGAAGGCGACCTCGCGGAGATCTCCCGCCCCCTCGACGTGCTCGGCGTCAACTACTACGCGCCGACCGTGGTCTCCCACTCCGCCGACGGCGCCGCCACGAAGAACGACGGCCACGGCGCCAGCGACCACTCCCCGTGGACCGGATCCGACGACGTCGCCTTCCACCTCGCCAACGACCAGCTCACCGCGATGAACTGGGCCATCGACGCCGACGGTCTGCACACCCTGCTGACTGCTCTGGCCGCCGAGCACCCCGGGCTGCCGCTGATGGTCACCGAGAACGGCGCCGCCTTCGACGACTACGTCTCGCCCGAGGGCAAGGTGAACGACCCCCGGCGGATCGCGTACCTCCGCTCCCACCTGGACGCCGTCCGCCGGGCCGTCGCGGACGGCGCGGACGTGCGCGGCTACTTCCTGTGGTCCCTGCTGGACAACTTCGAGTGGTCCTACGGCTACTCGAAGCGTTTCGGCGCCGTCTACGTCGACTACGCCACGCAGCGCCGTATCCCCAAGGAGAGCGCCCGCTGGTACGCGGGCGTGATCCAGGACAACGCCCTGCCGTCGGCCGGCTGAGCCCGAGCGGCGGAAAGAGGGCAGGCGGCGGAAAGAGGGCACGCGGCGGGGAGGGGCAGGTCGGGCCCGGGCGCGGGACCATGGGATCAGGGGGGCGGATTTCACGGGGCGGGCGGCCGGGCCACGGGGCCGGGGGCGGTCCGGGCCCGGCTGTTAGATTCCTGACCTGGATTCCTGACCTCGATTCCCGGCCTGACGGCTGCGAACGGAAGGCGGCGACTATGGCGGTCAACGGTGGGCGGGGCCGGGGCGGCGGCCGGCCGACCCTGGAGGAGGTCGCCGCCCGGGCCGGCGTGGGCCGCGGCACGGTCTCCCGCGTGATCAACGGTTCGCCGCGGGTCAGCGACGCCACCCGCGCGGCGGTCCAGGCGGCGGTCGCCGAACTCGGCTACGTCCCCAACACCGCCGCCCGCGCGCTGGCCGCCAACCGCACCGACGCGATCGCGCTGGTGGTCCCCGAACCGGAGACCAGGTTCTTCGCCGAGCCGTACTTCTCCGACATGCTGCGCGGTGTCGGCGCCGAACTGGCCGACACCGAGATGCAGTTGCTGCTGATCTTCGCGGGCGGCGACCGCGAACGCCGGCGGCTGGCCCAGTACCTGGCCGCACACCGGGTGGACGGCGTCCTGCTGGTGTCGGTGCACGCGGACGACCCGCTGCCCGACCTGGTCGCGCAGCTGGAGATCCCGGCGGTGATCAGCGGTCCCCGGTCGGCGGCGGAGGCGCTGACCTCGGTGGACTCCGACAACTACGGCGGGGCCCGCTCGGCGGTGGAGCACCTGCTCTCTCGCGGACGCCGCCGCATCGCCCACATCACCGGCCACATGGACGTCTACGGCGCCCAGCGACGCGTCGACGGCTACCGCGACGCGCTGAGCGACGCCGGCCTCGCCGTCGACGAACATCTCGTCGAGCACGGCGACTTCACGGAGGAGGGCGGACGCCGGGCGATGACGCGGCTGCTGGAGCGCGAGCCCCGGCTGGACGCGGTCTTCGCCGGTTCGGACGTCACCGCGGCGGGCGCCCGCCAGGTGCTGCGCGCCTCGGGCCGCCGCATCCCGGACGACGTTGCCCTGGTCGGCTACGACGACTCGGCCATCGCCCGCCACATGGACCCGCCGCTGACCAGTGTGCGCCAGCCCATCGAGGAGATGGGCCGCGCGATGATCGACCTGCTCCTGACGGAGATCGCCGACCGCCGCCCGCCGAACGCCGCCGAACCGGAACGGCGGCACGCGGTCCTGCCCACGGAACTGATCGTGCGCACGTCGTCGTAGTGCCAGTGCCAGTGGCAGCGCCCCGCCCGGCGCGCGGGGCCGGTTGCCGCGCCCGCATTCCGGTCCGTCGGCCGCCGGCCATCCCCCGGCGCGGTCAGGTGGCGGTCACGCGGTGGTCACTCGGCCGGGGCCGACCGCCACACCGTCTCGCCGTCCTCCGCTTCGCCGGTCGGCAGCAGCCCGGCGGCCGTGGCGACGGCGGCGGAGGCGTGGTGGGCGGGGTGGATGTGCGCGACGAACGTGCCGATGCCGCCCCGCCGCAGAACCCCGACCAGCCCGCGCGCCGCCTCCGAGGCGAATCCGCGCCCCTGCCAGGCCGACCCCACCACCCAGGCGATCTCGGCCACCTCCCCGCCGTGCACCGTGGCCTGTACGGTCCCCACCAGGGGACCGCCGGCCCGGCCGTCCCCGCGCAGCCGCAGCACCCAGTTGCACCAGGAGACGCCGGGGTCGCCGGATCCGGCCACGAGCCGCTCGTAGCGCGCCCGCAGTTCCTCCCCGCCGAGCGGCGCACCGCCGATGAAGACGTGCAGCGCCGGATCGGACAGCACCGCCGCCATCTCCTCGGCGTGCCCGACGCGCAGCGGGACGAGATCGAGGCGGGCGGTACGGAAGGGCACGGCGGGAAAGGACTCGGCGGGAAAGGGTTCGGTGCGCACGCGGACTCCCGGAACCGGAGACAGAAAATCGGCCGGTGACCACGACTTCCGTCGCGGGTCACCGGCCGACTACACAGGGTGAGTGACGGGACTCGAACCCGCGGCATCCTGGACCACAACCAGGTGCTCTACCAGCTGAGCTACACCCACCATGACCGGTGGCGGTGGAAGCTTTCGTTTCCCCGACCGGCCGAGAAAAAGTGTACAGGGTCCGAAGGGGTGCTCGCGCACGTGTTTCGCGGCGCCCCTTCCCCGGACCCTGCTAACCGTGCTGAGCAGGCAGGACGTACTTCGCGGCGATCGACTTGGCGGTGTCGGAGTCGGGGCCGGGCTGGGGGACGAAGACGGCCTCGCGGTAGTAGCGCAGCTCCGCGATGGACTCGCGGATGTCGGCGAGGGCGCGGTGGTTGCCGTTCTTCTCCGGGCTGTTGAAGTACGCCCGGGGGTACCAGCGGCGGGCCAGTTCCTTGATGGAGGAGACGTCGACGATGCGGTAGTGGAGGTAACCCTCCAGGTCCGGCATGTCGCGCAGCAGGAAGCCGCGGTCGGTGCCGACCGAGTTCCCGCACAGCGGCGCCTTGCCGGGCTCCTTCACGTGCTCCCGGACATAGGAGAGGACCTGCTCCTCGGCGTCCTTCAGCGTCGTGCCGCCGGCCAGTTCCGCGAGCAGGCCGGACGCGGTGTGCATCTGACGCACCACCTCCGGCATCGTCTCCAGCGCCAGGTCCGGCGGCCGGATGACGATGTCGACCCCCTCGCCGAGTACGTTCAGCTCGGAGTCGGTGACGAGGGCGGCCACCTCGATGAGAGCGTCGTCGGACAGCGAGAGGCCGGTCATCTCGCAGTCGATCCACACCATGCGATCGTTCATGTGTCTCACCTTACGGCGCCGCGCCGTGAGCGGAACCGACCGTGCGCGACCCGGACCGTACGCGACCTCGGCCCTGTGCGCCGGACGGGATGCGGGAGCGCGGTGTCCGCGCTCCCGCCGCCCGTGCCTCAGTTACCGCTGCGCTGGCCCGGCAGGCTGGCCGACAGGGCCGCCGGGGCACGCCGGCCCGGGTGCGGCAGCGGACCGTCGGGGTGCAGCGACGACGGTGCCGGACCCGAGGGCTGCGGGACGCCGAGGACGGGAGCCGCCGTGGTCCCCGCTCCCGCCGGTCCCAGCGCCCCCATCGACGCCTCGGCGTCCGTGGGACGTTCGCCCTGCGGCCTGCGCGCGCGGTACGCCGCCCGGTAGGCGGCCGGGGACGAGCCCAGTTGCCGCCGGAAGTGGCCGCGCAGCGCCACGGGGGAGCGGAAGCCGCAGCGGCCCGCGACCTCGTCCACCGAGTAGTCCGACGTCTCCAGCAGCCGCTGCGCCTGGAGCACCCGCTGGGTGATCAGCCACTGCAGCGGCGCGCTGCCGGTCAGCGAGCGGAAGCGGCGGTCGAACGTGCGCCTGCTCATGTAGGCGCGCGCCGCCAGCGTCTCCACGTCGAACTGCTCGTGGAGGTGTTCCAGGGCCCAGGCGACGACCTCGGCGAGCGGGTCGGCGCCGATCTCCTCGGGTAAAGACCTGTCCAGGTAGCGCTCCTGGCCTCCGCTCCGGCGGGGCGGCACGACCAGGCGGCGGGCCAGCGCGCCGGCCGCCTCGTTGCCGTGGTCGGTGCGCACGATGTGCAGGCACAGGTCGATCCCGGCCGCCGTGCCCGCCGACGTCAGCACGTCGCCGTCGTCGACGAACAGCTCTCGCGGATCGACGTGCACCGACGGGTAGCGCTTGGCCAGCGTCGGCGCGTACATCCAGTGGGTGGTCGCCGGGCGGCCGTCGAGCAGGCCGGCGGCGGCCAGGACGAAGGCCCCGGTGCACAGGCCCACGATGCGGGCGCCCTCCTCGTGCGCCCGGCGCAGTGCGTCGAGCGCCTCCTCGGGCGGTGGCGCGGTGATCGAACGCCAGGCGGGCACGACGACGGTGCCCGCCCGTGAGATCGCCTCCAGGCCATGTGGCGCGGTGAGTTCCAGGCCCCCTGTGGTCCGCAGCGGGCCTTCCTCGCCGGCCGCCACCAGCAGGCGGTAGCGCGGCACTCCGGCGTCCTGGCGGTCGATCCCGAACACCGACAGCGGTATGGAACTCTCGAAGATGGGGCCGCCGCTGAACAGCAGCACCGCGACGATCTCCTTGCGGCGGCGCCCGGACAGTTTCCGGGCCGCGTTTTCCGGCGCGGCAGCGGAGTCGTGGCTCATACTGCTAAGCCCCCCTCGGTGGTCGCGGCTCCTCGGTTGTGTCGCTCCTGCACGTTTCCCCTCGGTCCTGCACGAGTCCCCCGCCATAAGACAGTCAAGATCGAATCTACTGTGTCCCGCCGTGCCGCGGTGACCAGTTCGACACCCGGCACATTGTCGACATGGCAACTTGGCGTGAAGCATTCGATCACGAAGCGTTGCACTCCCACGGCGCGCAGGGAAGTACGCCTCGTGGCGGTGGCCAATCCCCGTAGGGCGCTAAGTGCCCCCGAGACCCTTTCCGTGCAGGTCAAACGGTGGTTGAGGGGGTGGGGGGCGAGGGGATGCGCGAGTTCCAGAAGTTGGCTGAAAAGATACGGTCGGGTGCGCGGAAACCGGTCAGCTGACCGGTGTCTTTCCCCCCGGGTGCCGGCCGCCCCGGTGCGCGCCCGTGCCCGTCCGCTGGTGCCGGCCGCGGTGCGGGGCCCGCTCCTCGGCGCGCAGCCGGGCCGCCCCGCGCTCGGACTGGCGCAGCAGGACCCGGCAGGCCGCGGTGACGGCGGCCAGCCCCAGCGCGGCGCCGGTGGCGCCGGCCGGCGAGGCGCCGTACCAGAGCAGGACCGCCGGGACGAGGGCGCAGCTGAA
This sequence comes from Streptomyces sp. NPDC056160, assembly GCF_042268205.1. Classification (NCBI taxonomy): domain Bacteria; kingdom Bacillati; phylum Actinomycetota; class Actinomycetes; order Kitasatosporales; family Streptomycetaceae; genus Streptomyces; species Streptomyces sp. NPDC056160. Next base: position 44,576 of record NZ_JBHJUW010000021.1, on the reverse strand, counting down.
GGCGGCCCAGCGCACCACGTCGCCCGCGCTGTCACCGGCGGCCCCGCCCGGCCCCGCGGCTCCGGCGGCCCGGGCAGGCCCGGCGGCTTCGGCCCGCGTCCCCCGGGGTGCGTCGGGCGCCGTCCCGGGCGCCGGGGGCGAGGGGCGCCTTCCGGGCGCGGTCGAGGGGTGTCTCCCGGAGACGGTGCGGGGTCCGGACACGGCGTGCTCCCTACGAGGCTCCCTATGGCGGCGGCTCGGCGGGTTCAACGCGTGTTCGATGCTTCGGTCACTGTACGGAGCCGGACGCCACCGGTACGGCGGCTCCCGGCCGGGTGTCCGGCCCCCTCCTTACGGTTTCCGGTCGGGCCGGGGCAAGTGAATCCTGTGCAAACCGCCTGTACGGGGCAGCAACCATTGCGTTACGGGCGGCGGTCGTGCATGCTCCGGTGAACCGCCACGGAGAGTGTGCGGGATCTGGGCCAAGGAGGAGTGCGGCCGTACCCTTGCGGGTATGGGGACGGGAAGACCATTCCCGGACACAGCTCCGCCGCAGATTGTCGTCCCCGACAAAGGATCACATCGCCGAGACAGCCATGGCCGGTCACGAATTCTTCGAACACGCGGACCGCAAGCGGCCGGTCGCCGACCCCACGGCGGCCGAACCCCTGGCGGCACAAGAGACACGCCATCCCTGCGATCCGGCGTTCAAGCACGGCGTCGTCGTCGGCTTCGACGGATCGGACTCCAGCGAGCGAGCCCTCGCCTACGCGATCGGGATGGCGCACCGCACCCGGTCCGGTCTGATCATCGTGCATGTGGCCAACCGGCTGCCGACCACGGTCTGGGCGGGGTGCGAACCCCCGGTCTTCGTGGACGTGCCGGATCACCGCACCGAGGTCCTCGGCCTCGAACTCGCGTGCGCGGAGTACCTCGCCGAGGTGCCCTGGATCCTGGTCGAGCGCGGCGGCGACATCTGCCACGAACTGGAAGAGGTCGGCAAGGAGTACGCCGCGGACGCCATCGTGGTCGGCTCCACCCACGGCATCGTGGGCCGCATCTTCGGCTCGGTGGCCGGCCGGCTCGCCAAGCGGGCGCAGCGACCGGTCGTCGTCATCCCCTGACCGCCCCTCGGGTGGCGCCGGCTCCCTTGGGCCCCACCCCTCCAACTCCCTTGGCCCCCTTGGGTCGACGGCGGCCCTCGCGCACTGGCCCACGGCCCTTCCGCGGCGCGCTGCGGGGCGGGGCGCGACCGCCGCGGGTCAGCCGCGCGGGCTGGAAGTGAGGTTCATGGGGCGCCCGAGAGCGGCGCCCCACAGGCCTCCTACTCCACCGTCACGGACTTGGCGAGGTTCCGCGGCTTGTCGATGTCGCGGCCCAGGGCCAACGCCGTGTGGTAGGAGAGGAGTTGGAGCGGGATGCCCATGAGGATCGGGTCCAGCTCGTCCTCGTTCTTCGGCACGACGATCGTCTGGTCGGCCTTCTCCTGCTCCTGGTGGGCGACGGCGAGGATCTTGCCGCTGCGGGCCTTGATCTCCTCCATGGCCGCGCGGTTCTTCTCCAGCAGGTCGTCGTCCGGCACGATCGCCACCGTGGGCAGCGCGGGCTCGATCAGGGCCAGCGGGCCGTGCTTCAGCTCGGATGCGGGGTAGGCCTCCGCGTGGATGTAGGAGACCTCCTTGAGCTTCAGGGAGGCCTCGCGGGCGACCGGGTAGCCCCGGACGCGGCCGATGAAGAGCATCGAGCGGGCGTCGGCGTAGCTCTTGGCCAGCTCCTCGATCTCCGCCTCCTGCTTCATGATCTGGGAGATCTGCTCCGGCAGCTTCCGCAGGCCCTCGATGATCCGCTTGCCGTCGCGCACCGACAGGTCGCGGATGCGCCCGAGGTGCAGGGCGAGCAGCGCGAAGGCGACGCAGGTGTTGGTGAAGCACTTGGTGGAGACGACGCAGACCTCGGGTCCCGCGTGCACGTAGATGCCGCCGTCCGCCTCGCGGGCGATCGCCGAGCCGACCACGTTGACGACGCCGAGGACCCGCGCGCCCTTGCGCTTCAGCTCCTGCACGGCCGCCAGCACGTCGTACGTCTCACCGGACTGCGAGACCGCGATGTACAGGGTGTCGGGGTCCACGACCGCGTTGCGGTAGCGGAACTCGGAGGCCGGCTCCGCGTCGGCGGGGATGCGGGCCAGCTCCTCGATCATCTGGGCGCCGATCATGCCCGCGTGGTAGGAGGTGCCGCAGCCGAGGATCTTCACCCGGCGCACCGCGCGCGCCTCGCGGGCGTCCAGGTTGATGCCGCCCAGGTGCACGGTGGCGAACCGGTCGTCGATCCGGCCGCGCAGCACCCGGTCCACGGCCTCGGCCTGCTCGTGGATCTCCTTGTGCATGTAGGTGTCGTGGCCGCCCATGTCGTAGGAGGCCGCCTCCCACTCGACGGTGGTCGGCTCGGCGGTCGTCCGGGTGCCCTCGGTGGTGTACGTACGGAAGTCGTCGGCCTTGAGGGTGGCCATCTCGCCGTCGTCGAGGGTGACTATCTGCCGGGTGTGGGCGACCAGCGCGGCGATGTCCGAGGCGACGAACATCTCCTTCTCGCCGATGCCGAGGACGACCGGGGAGCCGTTGCGGGCCACCACGATGCGGTCGGGGAAGTCGGCGTGCATGACGGCGATGCCGTAGGTGCCCTCGATCAGGCGCAGGGTCTCGCGGACCCGGTCCTCCAGCTTCCCGGCCTCCGAGCGGGCGATGAGGTGGACGAGCACCTCGGTGTCGGTCTCGGAGAGGAACTCCACGCCGTCCGCCTCCAGCTTGCGGCGCAGGTCGGCGGCGTTGTCGATGATGCCGTTGTGCACGACGGCGACCTTGTTGTCGGCCGACATGTGCGGGTGGGCGTTCACGTCGGAGGGGGCGCCGTGGGTGGCCCAGCGGGTGTGGGCGATGCCGGCGGTGCCCTTGAAGCGCGCCGGGACCTTCGCCTCCAGGTCGCGGACCCGGCCCTTGGCCTTGACCATCCGCAGTCCGGGGGTCTTCGGTGAGGTGACGACGATGCCCGCGGAGTCGTAGCCGCGGTACTCCAGGCGCTGCAAACCCTCCAGGAGCAGCGGGGCGACGTCACGCTTCCCGATGTATCCGACGATTCCGCACATACAAGTCCCTTTTCCCCGAGTCGATGCCGCGGCGCCGGCACTGCCGTGCCGCTGCCGGTTGGCGCGGCGGCGGTCAGCCGTAGACGATGCGCCGCAGCTGCCGCAGCGACAGCTCCGGCGGTGCCACCGCGCGGTACTTCAGTTCCGCCGCGATCCGTTCGAAGATCTCCGCGTTCACCAGGCCCTGGGCCTGCAGTTCGCGGTGGCGGCGGCGGACGAACTCCTCGGTCGTCTCGTCGAACCAGGCGAGCACGTCCTGGATCACGCGCAGTGCCTCGCCCCGGTTCAGGGGCGTGGACCGCGTCAGATGATCAACGAGTTCGTCGTGCACCCGGTAGATCCTGGGGTACGGGCACCGCTTTCGCAAGAATCTTGCCCGATTTCGGGCAGGCGCCTGTTCAGGGGCTGGTGAGGCGTTGTTCGTACGCCGTCCACCCGCCGTCCCGCGTGCCGTCGCACCGGTCGGCCATTTTCAGACGCCATGGACATTCCTCGCATGGGCGTACCCGAGAAGCTGGCCGAGCGCATGAGCATGGCCGAGCAGCACGAGTACCTGCGTTCCAAGTTCTCGCGGCGCACGATGATCCGGGGCGGCGCGGTCACCCTCGGCGCGGTCGCGGGTGGCGCGTTCGTGACGGGCACCGCCGCGCAGGCCGCGGTGCCGGCCCAGCGCACCGCCGCCACCGCGGCCCCCGCCTCCTCGGCCGGTTCCGTCGACGGCGCCCTGGTCGCCCCCTTCGGCCGTCACCTCGCCTTCGGCAACGACCCGCGCACCGAGATCACCGTCTCCTGGCAGGTGCCGGTCGCCGTCAGGAAGCCGTTCATCCGCGTCGGCGCGCACCCCTGGGACCTGTCGCGGAAGATACCCGCCGAGGTCCGCACCCTGTACACCCCGGCCGGCGTCGGCGCGAGCGGCGACCGCACCCAGTACTACCTGCACGCCAAGCTCACCCACCTGCGCCCCGGCCGCACCTACTACTACGGCGTCGGCCACCAGGGCTTCGACCCGGCCGAGCGGCACCTGGCCGGCACCCTCGGCACCTTCACCACCGCGCCCGAGCACAAGGCGCCGTTCACCTTCACCGCCTTCGGCGACCAGGGTGTCAGCTACCACGGCCTGGCCAACGACGCGCTGATCCTCGGCCAGGACCCGGCCTTCCACCTGCACGCCGGCGACATCGCCTACGGCGACCCGGCCGGGCAGGGCAAGACCAGCGACAGCGGCTTCGACTCGCGGGTGTGGGACCAGTTCCTGTACCAGACGGAGTCCGTCGCCAAGCAGGTCCCGTGGATGGTGTCGTACGGCAACCACGACATGGAGGCCTGGTACTCGCCCAACGGCTACGGCGGCGAGGAGGCGCGCTGGACCCTCCCGGACAACGGGCCCGACGCCGAGAACCTGCCGGGCGTCTACTCCTTCGTCTACGGCAACACCGCCGTCGTCTCGCTGGACGCCAACGACATCTCCTTCGAGATCCCGGCCAACCTCGGCATCTCCGGCGGCACCCAGACCAGGTGGCTGGAGGCCCAGCTGAAGAAGTACCGGGCCCACCGGGACGTCGACTTCATCGTCGTCTTCTTCCACCACTGCGCCTACTGCACCTCCACCGCGCACGCCTCGGAGGGTGGCGTGCGCCAGGAGTGGGTGCCGCTGTTCGAGAAGTACACCGTGGACCTGGTCATCAACGGCCACAACCACGTCTACGAGCGCACCGACGTGCTCAAGGGCGGCCAGGTCACCAAGAAGCTGCCGATCGGCGGCACCGCCTACCCCGAGACCGACGGCGTCGTCTACGTCACGGCGGGCGCGGCCGGCAAGAGCCTGTACGCCTTCAGCGCCGACCAGACCTACGAGGGCCACGAGAAGGACGTCGACGCCGTCTCGTCCTTCGTCTGCCTCAAGGACGGCGCCCGGCAGAAGGAGACCGTCGACTGGTCGCGCGTGCGCTACCTCGACTACTCCTTCCTGCGCGTGGACGTCACCCCGGCCGCCCGGGGCCGCCAGGCCACGCTGACGGTGCGCGGCATCGCCGAGACGGGTGCGCAGGTCGACCGCTTCACGGTGGCCCGCCGCGCCAAGTAGCGCCGCAGCCAGGGACGCCGGGCCGAGCGGCGGGGCGCGGCGACCACCTGCGGGCGGTCCTCACATCCGCTTGAGGACCGCCTGCTTGGCCCGCGCGAACTCCTCGTCGGTCAGGACCCCCTCGCGGTGCAGTTCGCCCAGCTCCCGCAGCCGCCGCAGCAGCGCGTCGTGCTCGTCCTCGGCGCAGGGCGCACCGGGCCGCCCCGCGGGCCCGGCCGGCGCCGCCGGCACCTCGGGCCCGCCGGTCGGGCCCGGGGCGGACGGGTGCGGCAGCCGCGCCTGCACCGCCGCCGCCACCAGCGCCATCAGCGGGTCCTTCTTGAAACCCCACAGCTCGACGGCGTTCGGGTCGTGCTTCGGCGGCGTCGAGGAGGAGACGCCCCGCACCGCCAGCCGCAGATGGCCGTTCTCCAGGCCGGCGGCGGGCAGCCACTCCACGCCGGTGATGTCCGCCAGCGCGAGGGTGCGCGTGCCCGCCTCGGCCTTGGCGTCCTCCGTCTTCCAGTTCCACTCCAGCCGGACCCGCTCGCCGTCGAAGTTCGCCGTGCCGTCCCCGGCGGACACCGACAGCGGTACGGAGGGGCCGGGCAGCAGGTACTCCGTCACCGGACCGGACGGGACCTCCTCCAGGAGCAGGGCACCGCGGACCTCCTCGACGAAGTACTCGGCGACGCCGTAGCGGTCCGGCTCCACCAGGAGCTGGTAGGGGTCGTGGGGCTCGGTCAGCCGGCCGCCGGTGGCGTGCAGCAGCGGGTCGGCGCCGTCGCGCAGCCGCAGCCTGAGCCGCCCCGCCCGCTTGCCCTGCTCGAACGAGATGCCGGCCAACGCCCGTAACGGCACGAGGAGTTCACCGAGGGTGCGCCGCAGCACGCTGATGTTGCGGTCCCGCCCGGGGGTCAGCCGCAGGGCGTCGCCGTCGAAGGTCCAGTTGCCGTCCTTCTGGAGGATTTCCGCCATGGGGTGATTGTTTCACCGGTTCTGCGGGAGAGTGGTCTATACCCTCGGGGTACCCCGGGCCTCCCGGGCCCCCGCCCCAGTGTGAAGGGAGCGCATGTGAGACGGCACCGCAGCACGACTCCCCGCAAGTCCCTCACCCCCCGACCCGACGGGCCCGACCGGTCCGGCCGTTCGGACCGGCCCGCCCTGTCCGCTCTGTCCGGCCGCACCGTCCCCGCCGCCCGCGCCCCGCGGGTCCTGGGCGCCCTGCTGCTGGTGACGGCGGCCGGGGCCTTCGCGGTCGGCGCAGCCCCCGCCGGGCGGGCCGCGGAACAGACCCGCACGGCCACCCCGCTGGACCAGGTGATCCCCGCACCGGCCTCCGTCACGGCGGGCGGGTCCCCGTACCGGATCACGCCCGGCACCCGCATCCGCGTCGACGGTTCCGGCGAGGTCCGCCGGGTCGGCGCCTACCTCGCGGACATCCTGCGGCCCGCCACCGGCTACCGCCTGCCGCTGACCACACACGGCCACGCGGGCATCCGACTCCACCTGGCCAAGGGGCCGTTCGGCGCCGAGGGCTACCGCATCGACAGCGGCGCCGAGGGGGTCACGATCACCGCCGGGAAACCGGCCGGCCTCTTCCACGGCGTGCAGACCCTGCGCCAGCTGCTGCCCGCCGCCGTCGAGAAGAAGTCCGTGCAGCGCGGCCCCTGGACGGTCGCGGGCGGCACCGTGCGGGACCGCCCGCGCTACGCCTACCGGGGCGCCATGCTGGACGTCTCCCGGCACTTCTTCACCGTCGACCAGGTCAAGCGCTACATCGACGAACTCGCCCTCTACAAGATCAACGAGCTGCACCTGCACCTCAGCGACGACCAGGGCTGGCGCATCGCCATAGACTCCTGGCCGCGCCTGGCCCCCTACGGCGGTTCCACCCAGGTCGGCGGCGGACCCGGCGGGTTCTACACCAAGGCCGACTACCGCGAGATCGTCCGCTACGCCGCCTCCCGCTACCTGGAGGTCGTGCCCGAGATCGACATGCCCGGCCACACCAACGCGGCCCTCGCCTCCTACGCCCAGCTGAACTGCGACGGCGTGGCGCCCCCGCTGTACACCGGCACCAAGGTCGGCTTCAGCTCGCTGTGCGCCGCCAAGGAGACGACGTACGCCTTCGCGGAGGACGTGATCCGCGAGCTGGCCGCCCTCACCCCCGGCCGCTACCTGCACATCGGCGGCGACGAGGCGCACTCCACCAGCCACGAGGACTACGCCACGATCATGAACCGGGTGCAGCCGATCGTCGCCAAGTACGGCAAGACGGTCATCGGCTGGCACCAGCTGACCGGCGCCACCCCCGCCCAGGGAGCCCTCGCCCAGTACTGGGGCATGGACACCACCAGCACCGCCGACAAGGCCCAGGTCGCCCAGGCCGCGCAGCACGGCACCGGGCTGATCCTGTCCCCGGCGGACCGGGTCTACCTGGACATGAAGTACACCAAGGACACCCCGCTCGGCCTGTCCTGGGCCGGGTACGTGGAGGTGCGGCGCTCCTACGACTGGGACCCCGCCGCCTATCTGCCGGGGGCGCCCGCGTCCGCCGTCCGGGGCGTCGAGGCACCGCTGTGGTCGGAGACGCTGTCCACGTCGGCGCAGCTCGACACCATGGCCTTCCCGCGGCTGCCCGGGGCCGCGGAACTCGGCTGGTCGCCCGCCGCCACGCACGACTGGGACACCTACAAGGTCCGGCTCGCAGCCCAGGCGCCGCGCTGGGACGCCCTGGGCATCGGCTACTACCGCTCGCCGCAGGTGCCCTGGCCGAGCACCTGACCGGCACCTACGCACCGGCGGGCGCCCCGGAGGACCGTACTTTGGGGCGCCCGCCCGGCTGTGCGGGCGGGGCCTACCGTCCCGCCAGCGGGTTGGCCAGCGTGCCCACCAGCTGCAGCGCGCCCGACGGGTCGGACAGGTCCACCATCTGCCGGTTGTCGCGCAGTTGGAGCCGGTTGAGGCAGGACAGCGCGAACTCGGGGGTGAACAGGTCGTACTGGCGGAACCGCTCCGCGAGTTCGGGCACCGACTCCTGGTACGCGCGCACGACCTCGGCGACCGTCGCCCAGAAGCCGTCCTCCGCCAGCACGCCCTCCTCGGCCAGGATCGCGGCCAGGAAGCGGAAGAAGCAGTCGAAGACGTCGGTGAAGAGGGACAGCAGCTTGTGGTCCTCCGGGACCTCCACCCGGATCCGGCTCACCTCCGGCGGCAGCACCGCCTCCGGGTCCATCACCGCGATCTCCTCGGCGATGTCCTTGAACACCGCCCGGCGCACCACCCCCTCCTCCAGGACCAGGATCACGTTCTCGCCGTGCGGCATGAACACCAGGTCGTAGGCGTAGAAGCTGTGCAGCAGCGGCACCAGGTAGGCGCGCAGGTAGTGGCGCAGCCACTGCCGGGGCGGCAGCCCGGAGCGGGCGATCAGCGCGCCGGCGAAGGAGGCGCCCTCGTGGTCGACGTGGAGCAGCGAGGCCATGGTCGCCGGGGACTCGCCGTCGCGCAGCGAGGGCACCGGGCTCTCCCGCCACAGCGCCGCCAGCATCTTGCGGTACGGCGAGTGGCGGTCCGTCGCGGCCTCGTACTCCAGGTGCCGGTAGCCGACCGCCGCCCGCTCCCGGATGATGCTCAGTCCGGTGTCCTTGAGCACCGGGTCGCCGGCGACCAGCCGGGCCAGCCAGTCGTTGATGGCCGGGGTGGCCTCCATGTAGGCGGCGGACAGGCCGCGCATGAAGCCCATGTTGAGGACGGACAAGGCCGTCTTCACGTAGTGCTTCCCGGGGTGGGAGATGTTGAAGAAGGTCCGCACGGACTGCTGGGCCAGGTACTCGTCGTCGCCCTCGCCCAGGCAGACCAGGTGCCGGCGGGCGACCTCGGCGGCGAAGGTGACGGAGAGCTTGTTCCACCACTGCCAGGGGTGGACGGGTATGAAGAGGTAGTCGGCGGGGTCCAGGCCCTGGGCGGTGAGCACCCCGTGGAAGCGGCGGACCGTTTCCGCGCCCAGCTCGGCGCGCAGGAACGCCTCGTACTCGATGCCGGTGCCGGCGGTGAACGCCGCCCGGGAGCGGTGCGCGGCCAGCCACACCAGCCGCAGCGGGCTCGCGGTCTCGGGCGCGTACGACAGGTACTCGTGCACGCCGAAGCCGAGCCGTCCGTTGTTGGCGACGAAGCAGGGGTGGCCCTCGGTCATGCCGGTCTCGACGTCCTGGAAGGAGCCCTTGGCCAGTTCGGCGGAGGTGACCTGGGGCTTGGCGAGTTTGTAGCAGGTGCTGGAGAGGGTGGAGGAGATCTCCTCCAGGTAGACCGGCAGGACGTCGTCGCTCAGGCCGAGGGTCTTGCGCAGCTCGACGAAGAAGTCCAGCGCGGCCAGGGGCGCTTCGGCACCGTCGCGATGGCGGGTGAGTGAGTCGGGGTCGACCTGCCAGTGGTCCAGGGCGCGGCGGGTGGCGGTGAAGCGGTAGCTGGTCAGCCCGTCGTCGCCACGGACGACGTAGCCGTCGCCGTCCGGCTCGGGCGTGATCAGCCGTTCGTGGGCGAACTCGGCGAGCGCCTTGCGGATCAGCAGGCGGTTCGCCTGTGCCCAGCGTTCGGGGGAGAGGTGGGAGACGGCGTCGGCGAGGCTCACGCGGCCACCGCCTTCTCGAACTGCTCCCGGGTGCAGAAGCTCAGCAGGGCCTTCTTCTCCGGCTTGCGGATCTCCCGCTCGGCCACGAAGCCGACGGCCTCGTTCAGGGCGTGCACGGCGGTGTTGCGCACGTCGGGCTCGACCACGACGCGCCGGGTCGCCGGGTCCTCGAACAGGTACCGCAGCACGGCGGTGATCACGGCCCGGGTGAAGCCGTGCACGGGGGTGTCGGTGGGCGCGACCAGGAAGTGCATGCCGACGTCGCCGGGCTCGGCCTCGTACAGGCCGGTCAGTTCGCGGTGGGCTGGGTCGTAGCGTTCCATCAGGAAGACGGGCTCGCCGTCGTGCAGGCCGAGGAAGGCGTCGTGGTGCGCGTCGCCCGCGATCTCCAGGTAGGCGCGCTCGACGTCCTGCGGCCTCGCGTCCTGCATCATCCAGAACACCGCCTTGGGGTGCGTGACCCAGCCGTGCAGCAGCTCGGCGTCCCGCGTCGGGTCGAGCGGGCGGATCGTGAAGGTCATACGGCGAACTCCTGGAATGCGATCGACTTCTCGACGGGGTAGTACTCGGTACCGAGCAGCTCGCGGATGATGCAGCTGTTGCGGTAGGCACCCATGCCCAGGTCCGGGCTGGTGATGCTGTGGGCGTGCACGCCCGCGTTCTGGAGGAAGACGCCCCGGCCGGTCACGTCGACGGCGTAGTTGCGCCCGATGGCGTGGTTGCCGTGCGCGTCGTAGCGCAGCCGGTGGCGGACGGGCGCGAGGAACTCCGGTTCGGTGTACTTGTACCCGGTGGCCAGGACCAGGCCCTCGCTGCGCAGCTCGAAGTCCTTGCCCTGCTCCTCCTGCCGGAAGCCGAGGGTGTAGCTGCCGTCGGCGGGGTCGTAGGCGGCGCTGTTCAGCGCGGAGTTGGTGAGCAGGCGGGTGGGGACGGGACCGCTGAGGTTCTTCCGGTAGAGCAGGTCGAAGATCTCGTCGATCAGGTCGCCGTCGATGCCCTTGAACAGGCCCTTGTGCTGCTCGGTGAGGCGGTATCGGGTGGCTTCGGGCAGCGCGTGGTAGTAGTCGACGTACTCCGGTGAGGTCATCTCCAGCGTGAGCTTGGTGTATTCGAGCGGGAAGAAGCGCGGGGAGCGGGTGACCCAGTTCAGCCGGTAGCCGTGGACGTCGATCTCGCCGAGCAGGTCGAGATAGATCTCGGCGGCCGACTGGCCGCTGCCGACCAGCGTGATCGACTTCTTGCGCTGGAGCATCGCCTTGTGCTCCAGGTAGCGGGAGTTGTGCAGGAAGTCGCCGCCCAGGCCCTGGCAGGCGTCGGGCAGGTGCGGCGGGGTGCCGGTGCCGAGGACCAGCCGTGGCGCCCGGTAGGCGGTCCCCGTGTCCGTCCGTACCGTGTACAGCCCGTCGCCCTCGTCGTACGTCACCTCGGTCACCGTCGTGCCGAAGCGGACGCTGCCGAGCCGGCCCGCCGCCCAGCGGCAGTAGTCGTCGTACTCGACGCGCAGCGGGTAGAACGACTCCCGGATGTAGAAGGAGTAGAGCCGCCCCTTCTCCTTCAGGTAGTTGAGGAAGGAGTACGGGGACGTCGGGTCGGCCAGGGTGACCAGGTCCGACATGAACGGGGTCTGCAGGTGGGCGCCGTCGAGGAACATCCCGGCGTGCCACGTGAAGTCGGGTTTCGACTCCAGGAAGACGCCGTCGAGTGCGTCGATCGGCTCGGTGAGGCAGGCGAGGCCGAGGTTGAAGGGGCCGAGCCCGATGCCCACGAAGTCGTGGGTCGTGACGGTGGTGGCGGTGGTGCCGGTCGTGGCGGCGGGTTCGGCTTCAGGACGCGCGGTCAAGGGACTCTCCCAGGTACTGCTCGGCGTGGCCGGCGATCAGGTCGAGGACGGCGGCGAGGTCGTCCCTCGTCGTCTCGGGGTTGAGCAGGGTGAACTTCAGGTAGTGGCGGCCGGCCGCCTTGGTGCCCGCGACCACGGCGTCGCCGGAGGCGAACAGGGCTTTGCGGGCGTAGAGGTTGGCGCGGTCGACGGCGGCCGGGTCGGTGACGGCCGCCGGGACGTAGCGGAAGACCAGGGTGGACAGCGACGGTTCGACGACGACCTCGTAGCGGGGGTCGGCGGCGAGCATCCGCCAGCCCTCGGCGGCCAGGTCGCACACCTCGTCGAAGAGCCGCCCGATGCCGTCGGCGCCCATCACGCGCAGCGTCGTCCACAGCTTGAGCGCGTCGAAGCGGCGGGTGGTCTGCAGGGACTTGTCGACCTGGTTGGGGATGCGTTCGGCGACCGTGCGACGGGGGTTGAGGTACTCGGCGTGGAAGGTGGCGTGCCGCAGGGTCGCCGCGTCGCGGACCAGTACGGCCGACGAACTCACCGGCTGGAAGAAGGACTTGTGGAAGTCGACGGTGACCGAGTCGGCGTGCTCGATGCCGGTGAGCAGGTGCCGCCGGGTGGGGGAGACCAGCAGGCCGCAGCCGTAGGCGGCGTCGACGTGCAGCCAGGTGCCGTACTGCGCGCACACTCCGGCGATCTCGGGCAGCGGGTCGATGGAGCCGTAGTCGGTGGTGCCCGCGGTGGCGACCACGGCCATGGGCACCAGGCCCTCCTCGCGGCAGCGCTCCAGCTCGCGGGCGAGCGCGACCGTCCGCATCCGCTTGTCCCGGTCGACGGGGACCGGGAGCACGGCGTCGGGACCGAGGCCGAGCAGTTTCGCCGACTTCTGCACGCTGAAGTGACCGGCCTCGGAGGCGAGGATCCGCAGCCGTGCCGGGTCGTCGGTCTTGGCCTCCTCGCGGGCCAGCAGCAGCGCCTGGAGGTTGGACTGGGAGCCGCCGGAGGTGAACACGCCGTCGGCGGCGGGGCCCAGGCCGATCCGGGCGGCCGTCCAGTCGACGAGCTTGCGCTCGATGAGGGTGGCGCCGGCCGACTGGTCCCAGGTGTCCAGGGAGGAGTTGACGGCGGACAGGATCGCCTCGCCGAGCACAGCGGGGACGACGACCGGGCAGTTGAGGTGGGCGACGTAGCGGGGGTGGTGGAAGTAGACCGCGTCGCGCAGGTAGACCTCGTCGAGTTCGTCGAGGACGGCGGTGGTGTCGCCCAGCGGCCGGTCGAGGTCGATCCCCTCGATGCGGGGGGCCAGGGCCTCGGGCGTGACACCGGTGAACGGACGGTCGGTGGCGGCGAGTTTGGCGGCCACCCGCTCGACTCCTTCGGTCACGGAGCGGCGGTAGTGCTCCGCGGTCAGGTCATTGAGCAGGTGCGAGCGCATGGGGGGTCCTCCGGGGGTGGGGACGGTCCGGGGCAGGACGTGGCGAGGGACGGAGCCTCGCGATCAACTTAGGTAAGCCTAACCTAACTTTGCTCGCTCGTGCTCCGCCCCTCGGTAAGTGGTGTCACTGGTGTGGCGGGTGGGTCGGGGTGGTGCGGTTCGCGCGGGGGCGCGTCACTGCTGGGTGCGGGGGTGCGGAGGTGCGGAGGTGCGGAGGTGCGGAGGTGCGGAGGTGCGGGGGTGCGGGGGTGCGGGGGTGCGGGGGTGCGGGGGTGCGTGCGGGGCGATGCCTCACACCTGCGGACGGGCGCGTACGGCGCCGCCTCACTCCTGGGCGCGCAACTGCTCCTCGGTCACGCCGTGCCGCCAGTAGCCGACGAAGGTGACGCGCCGCTTGTCGATGCCGCGCTCGGCGACGCAGTGGCGGCGCAGCGCCCGCACGCAGCCGGACTCGCCGGCGAGCCAGACGTACGGCCGCTCGGCCGCGGGCAGACGGGCGTCGCGCAGCGCGCCGAGGGCCATGGGGGAGCCCTCGGTACGGCTGCCGTCGCGCACCAGCCAGGTGATCTCGGCGTCGGCGTCGCACGCCACGTCCTGGACGTCCCCGGGGTGGCGCACCTCCAGCCAGGCGCGCACCCGGGTGCCGGCCGGCAGCGACTCCAGGATCGCGGTCGCGGCCGGTACGGCCGTCTCGTCGCCCCACATCACCACGAGGTCGGCGTCCTCGGGCGGACGGAAGCGGATGGCCCGGTTGTCCGCGACCGCCGGACCGAGCAGCAGTACGCGGTCGCCGGGCGTGGCGCGGGCGGCCCAGCGGGAGGCGGGCCCCGCGGGGGCGCCCGCGCCGGGCTCCGTCCCGTGCAGGGCGAAGTCGATGTCGATGCCGGTGGTCCGGCCGGTGGCGTCCCGGTGCAGTGCGCGCAGGGTGTACGAGCGCATCACCGCCCGTACGTCGTCGGGCAGTTCCCGCCAGCCCTCCCACCAGCCGTCGCCCAACCCCACCGGCACGGCGGGCTCGCGCTGGCCGGGGTGCGGCAGGAACAGGGAGAGGGACTGGTCGCGCCCGTGGGACTCGAAGGCGTGCAGGTCGGGTCCGGCGAAGCCGATCCGGACGAGCGACGGGCCGAGCCGCCTCGTCCCGGTGACCTGGAGGGAGAAGAATCGGAACGGGGCGGCCACGGCCGTCGTCATGGGTGCTCCTGAGTCGTCGTCACTTCGTCGTCAGGGGGCGGGAGCGGGGGAAGGGCTGGGGTCTGCTCGGCGGGTCATGCCCGCGTCTGCGGGCTGATCCGCCGGACCGGACAGACCTCAGGGGTCAGGAGACCTTCTTCGCCGTCTCGATGGCCTTCGCCAGGTCGTCGAGGAGCGGCACGCACTTGTCGTAGGACAGGATCGGCTCGGGGTTGCGCGCGATGACCTGGCCGGCCCTGACCGCAGGCAGCTTCTTCCAGGTGGCCTGGCTGATCGCGGCGGGCTGGATGGCCGAGGTGCGGTTGTCCATCATGATGATGTCGGCCGGGTACTTGTCGATGTTCTCCCAGCTCAGCGACTCGTACCAGCCGCCGCCCTGCTTCTTGGCGCTCTCCGGGGGCTCGACGAAGTTCACGCCGAGGGCCTTGAAGTACTCCAGGTCGATGGAGAGGTTGGTGCCGGAGACGTAGAACAGGTCCTGGCTGGCGGAGCCGACCATCACCTTGATCTCCGGCTTGGCCTTGGCGGCGGCGCGCAGCCGGGCGGCGGCGTCCTCGAAGCGCTTCCTGGCCTGCTTGACCCTGTCGCCGGTGACGTCGCCGCCGAGGGACTTGGCGAGCGCGAGCATGCGCTCCAGCGGCCCGGTCAGCTGCCGGTCGTAGACGGAGATGCCGACGGAGGGCGCGCCCACGGCGAGGATCTTCTTCTTCTGCTCCTCCGGGACGTACCAGAGGGTGCCGGCGCCGTCGAACATCGTGGAGACGAGGAGGTCGGGGGCGAGGGCCGCGTACTTCTCGATGTTGAACTGGCCCCACTCGTTGCCGAGGCTCACCACCTTGGTGACGTCCAGGTCGCCGGCCTGGACGTCGGCCTTGCCGTCCTTGGTGGTCGTCGGGCCGAAGACGCCCTTGACCGGGACGCCGTAGTCGTGAAGGGCGGCGGCGACGCCGACGAACGCGACGATCGCCGAGGGGGTCCTGTCGGCCTTGACCGTCTGCCCGCGGTCGTCCTTGAACGTCCAGGGGCCGGACTTCGCCCCCGCCGCGCCGCTGCCCGACCCCCCGCTTTTCCCGTCGTCGGTGCCGCAGGCCGCGAGCACGGCCCCGAGGCCGAGGGCGCCGCCCGCGGCCAGGATGCCGCGGCGGGAGAGGGTGGTGGCACGGGCGTTGGGCATGGGTATGGCTGCTTTCGAACGGGGCGGCGCACCGCCGGACAGGTTCGAGGGTAGGTTAGCCTAACCTCAGTTCCTGTCCAGGGGGCGGGGCGCCTCCCCGGCGTCCAGTGCGGGGGCGACCACGGTGAACGCCCGGTCGAGCAGGCCCGCGGCCTCCTCGGTGCCGTCGCTGTCGCTCCACCGCCGCAGCGCGGTGTTGAAGGCCGTGAGCGCCAGGCCGGCGGCCAGTTCGGGATACAGGTCCTTCGCGAGGTCCACTTGCCGGCGTCGCGCCAGCTCCTCCGCGAGATCCCGGCGCCACTGCTCCTGGCGCTCCAGGAAACGCGCCAGCAGCGGCGGGGTGCGCAGGATCAACTGCACCACGCGCAGCGTCCTGGCGGCGTGGTCGGGCCGGTCCGGCCGGTCGGCGCAGGCGGCCATGGCGGCCTGGGTGGTGCGGAGCAGGGCGGTGGCGGGCGGCTCCGCCGCGGGCCGGGCCGCGAGTTCCGCCCGCATGCCGAGGCCCAGATCCGTCAGGAACCGGACGACCACGTCCTCCTTGGACGCGAAGTACCGGAAGAACGTCCGCTTGGACACGCCCGCGGCGGCGGCGATCTCGTCCACCGTGACCCCGTCGAACCCCTTGCGGGCCAGGAGTTGCAGGGCGGCCTCGGCCAGCTCCCGCGACACGAGCTGTCGTTTGCGTTCGGCCATGGTCAGTTCAGGGCGCTGGGTCACCCCTGGATCGTACGTCGTGCACGCCGCGCATGGCACTCGACGCCGCCGCGGCACTGGAAGCTGCGGTTGACACCAAGTGTCACCAGAGGCAATGTGTGACGTATGGCGAAGCGTCAACACTGGACCGCAGACCGCATTCCGGACCAGACCGGCCGGGTGTGCGTCGTCACCGGGGCCACCGGCGGCCTCGGCCTCGCGACCACCCGGGCCCTGGCCCGCAAGGGCGCGCACGTGATCCTCGCCGTACGGGACGAGGACAGGGGGCACCGGGCCGCCGAGGCGATCACCGCCGAGCAGCCGGACGCCGTCCTGGAGGTGTGCCGCCTGGACCTGGCCGACCTCGACTCCGTCCGCGCCTTCGCCGAGCGGCTGCACACCGGCCGGCGCCGGCTGGACGTGCTCGTCAACAACGCCGGGGTGATGGCGCCGCCCCGCACGCTGAGCCCGCAGGGCCACGAGGCGCAGTTCGCCTGCAACCACCTCGGCCACTTCGCGCTCACCGGATTGCTGCTCGACCTGCTGGCCGCCGGGCGGGACCCCCGGGTCGTCACCGTCACCTCCCTCAACCACCGCAGGGGCCGCATCCACTACGACGACCTCACCGGCGAGCGGCACTACGCGCCCATGGCCTTCTACGACCAGTCGAAGTTCGCCGGCGCCGTCTTCGGACACGAACTCCACCGGCGGCTGACCGAGACCGGCAGCCCCGTGCGCAGCGTGCTCGCCCATCCCGGCTACACCGCCACCCGCCTCCAGACCGACGGGCCCGTCGGCCTGCCGAAACTGCTGTTCGGACGCGTGCTGCGCCCGCTCGCCCAGCCCGCCGACCGGGGCGCCCTGCCGCAGCTGTACGCGGCGACCGCCCCGGACGTGACCGGCGGCGAGTTCATCGGCCCGGACGGCCCCGGAGAGCTGCGCGGCGCGCCCACGCGGGTGGCCCTGTCCCCGGCCGCCACCGACCCGGCGACGGGCCGCCGACTGTGGGACTTGTCGGAACGGCTCACGGGGGTGCGATTCGCCTTGCCGGCGACCGCATGACCCGCGACGGCGCCGACCGCGGACCCCGACGCCGGCCCAAGGAGCGCGCGGTCGCCGCCCCGCCCGGCGAGAGACCCGTCCTCGGTCGACTCGTGCAGGCCACGGGCCACGCGGCCAGTGCGGGCGCACCGGACGCCGGGCGGTCGCGACCCTGGCGCAGGGCGGGAGCCGGAGCTTTAGATGAGACACCATGAACTCGAACAGAAACGTCCGGCCCAGCCGCCGCTCCCTCCTCGCGTTGGGCGGTGCCGGCGCGCTCGCCGCCGCGACCGCGTCCGCCGGCGCCGGGACGGCCTCCGCCGCCACCTCACCCGCGCCGGGCTCGGCCCTGTTGGTGCCCTCCCCGAGACTCGACCTGAACAGCGCCTCGGCCAACTGGATACGGGGGAAGGCCACCAAGGACTCCACCATCATCCAGTCGTTCGGATACGACAACGTCAACAGGCACATCTACCTGGCGCAGGTGACGCAGGGGGGCCTGAGGCAGGCCGGTGAGTCCGCTCCGGTCAGCAGCGCGGACCGCAATCTGCACGGCGACCTGACGATCACCAAATGGGACATGGCCGGAAACGTTCTCGGCCACATGTACCTGCGGGGGTTCGGTCACGGGATGAGTTTCGGTGTCGAACCGGTCGGCGCCACGGCCTGTCTGTGGACGGAGGTCGACGCCGTCGCGCTGAGCGACGGCACCAGCCGCGGCACGCGCCTGGCCCGCTTCCCCTTCACCGACGGCCAGGTGCTCGACTCCACCTCCCCCGGTCTCGTCAAATACACGCCGGTGCCCGGTTCCAAGGTGAACACGGCCAGCGTCGATCCGGTCTACGGCCGACTCGTCGTCCGTTACCAGGACACGGACGGCCGCAAGAAATACCAGGTGCACGATCTCGACCTGGCACGCCTCGGCATCTGGAGCGAGCCGCTCGCGGTCATCGGCGAGCCGGACGTCACCGCAGTCGCCGGGTGGCCTCTCGCCACCTACGGCCACCCGTCCCTCCAGGGTTACGTCGCCGTCGGCCGATACCTCTACATGCTGCACGGCAACCCCTACGACTGGACCGAGGAGATCGACGGTCAGGAGGTGGTGATCTCCCAGCCGGGTGTCGGCAATACGTTCATCAGCTCGGTGGACCTCACCACGGGCGCCTTCTCCCCGGCCCCGCCCTCCCCTTTCAACGTCAACGTCAATCCGTGCCACACCGCTGCCGCGTACACGTTGGACTACCGCGAACCCGAAGGTCTCGGGGTCTACATTCCGGACCTCGCCGAGCCCGGCGTATTCAGTATCGGCATGGGATTCGCCTCGGGCACGAAAGGCGCGCGCCTGGCGAACATCTACGGCAAGGCCGGACTCGTCCAGCCCTCTTGACGCACAGGAGGGGCCGGGCGTGGGCGTGGCCGTCGGCCGACCGCGCTGCCTTGGTCGGCCAGTTGTCCGACACCGGCCGAGGCCCGTGTGAATGATCACGCGACTTGATCAACCGGGTGCGTCGGACCTGAGTACCCGTCACCTCGGCCCGTCCTGTCACAGGTTCCTCCGGGACGGCCTGCCAGTGCGGCGTGGCAGCTTCCGGCTCATGACGAGAGCCTTCAGCGCTCGGTGTGGATCGGCGGCAGCAGGCTCGTTGCCGTCACGCTCGTCGACTCCGAGGGATGCGTGTGCCGAAGTGATGGCGGACCGACACCCCGGCACACGCGCGGCCTCACGGGAGCGGCACCGCCTCAGCCAGTCAGCCCCAACTCCCGGGCGATCAGCATCCGCTGCACCTCGCTCGTGCCCTCGCCGATCTCCAGGATCTTGGAGTCGCGCCACATGCGGGCGACCGGGTACTCGTTCATGAAGCCGTAGCCGCCGTGGATCTGGGTGGCGTCGCGGGCGTTGTCGACGGCGATCGTCGAGGAGTACAGCTTGGCGAGGGCGGCCTCCTTCTTGAAGGGCTCGCCCGCGACCAGGCGGTAGGCCGCGTCCCGCCAGGCCAGGCGTGAGGTGTGGGCCTTCATCTCCATGTCGGCGATCTTGAACTGGATCGCCTGGTTGGCGCCGATCGGGCGGCCGAAGGAGTGGCGCTCCTTGGCGTACTTCACCGACTCGTCCACGCAGCCCTGGGCCAGCCCGGTCGCCAGTGCCGCGATGGCGATGCGGCCCTCGTCGAGGATCCGCAGGAACTGCGCGTAGCCCCGGCCCTGTTCGCCGAGCAGGTTGGCGGCCGGGACCCGGACGTCCTGGAAGGACAGTTCACGGGTGTCCGAGGCGTTCCAGCCGACCTTGGAGTAGGCGGGGGCCACGGTGAAGCCCGGCGTGCCGGACGGGACGATGATCGCGGAGATGACCGGCTTGCCGTCGGGCTTGCGGCCGGTCACGGCCGTGACCGTCACCAGGCCGGTGATGTCCGTGCCCGAGTTGGTGATGAAGCACTTGGTGCCGTTGATCACCCACTCGTCGGTGGCCGGGTCCAGGCGGGCCGTCGTCCGGGTCGCGCCCGCGTCCGAGCCGCCGTCCGGTTCCGTCAGGCCGAACGCGCCCAGGATCTCGCCCGCGCACAGGCGCGGCAGCCACTCGCGCTTCTGCTCCTCGGTGCCGAACAGGTGCAGGGGCATGGCGCCCAGGGATACCCCCGCCTCCAGGGTGATGGCGACCGAGGAGTCCACCCGGGCCAGCTCCTCCAGGGCGATGCCGAGTGCCAGGTAGTCGCCGCCCATGCCGCCGTACTCCTCCGGGAACGGCAGCCCGAACAGGCCCATGCGGCCCATCTCGCGCACGATCTCGTACGGGAACTCGTGCCGCTCGTAGAAGTCGCCGATCTTCGGCGCCACGACGTCGTGCGCGAACTGCTCGACCGTGCGGCGCAGTTCCTCCAGCTCGGGGGTGAGGTGGTGGTTCATCGTCGATCACTGCTCCTTGTGGGAGAGGGCGCGGAGGGTACGGGAGGGGCTGGGGCGGCCCAGGTGCGCGGCCATCCACTCGCTCGTGGCGACGAGGCGGTCGAGGTCCACTCCGGTGTCGATGCCGAGGCCCCGCAGCATCCACACCAGGTCCTCGGTGGCGAGGTTGCCGGTGGCGGACTTGGCGTAGGGGCAGCCGCCCAGGCCGCCCGCGGAGGCGTCGACGGTGGTGATGCCGTGCTGGAGGGCGGCCAGGGTGTTGGCGAGGGCCTGGCCGTAGGTGTCGTGGAAGTGCACGCCGAGCGCCGAGACCGGCACCCGCTGCTCACTGAGCGCGGACAGCAGCTCCAGGACGTGCCCGGGGGTGGCGACGCCGATCGTGTCGCCGAGGCTCAGCTCGTCGCAGCCCATGTCCAGCAGGGCCCGGCAGACCTTGACCACCTGGTGGACGGGGACCGCCCCCTCCCACGGGTCGCCGAAGCACATCGACAGATAGCCGCGCACGTGCGCGCCCGCGTCCTTCGCGCGCCGCACCACCGGCTCGAACATGGCCAGTGCCTCGTCGACCGTCCGGTTGAGGTTGGCCTTGGCGAAGGACTCGGTGGCGCTGGCGAAGACGGCGACCCGGTCCGCGTGCAGGGACAGGGCGCGGTCCAATCCGCGTTCGTTCGGCACGAGGACCGGGAGGTCCACCGGGAGGTCGCTGACGAGGGGGAACAGGGCTTCCGCGTCGGCGAGCTGGGGCACCCACTTCGGGTGGACGAAGCTGGTGGCCTCGATCGTCGTCAGGCCCGCCTCGGCCAGGCGGCGGATGAACTTCGCCTTGATCTCGGTCGGGACCGTCGCCTTCTCGTTCTGCAGGCCGTCGCGCGGGCCGACCTCGTGGATCCTGACCCGGGCGGGCAGGTCCGGGGCCGGCACGACCATGGGGAGGGCTTCGGGGGGTGTTCCTGTCATTCCTGCGGCGTCCCTTCCTCGTCGTGGGGTGCGAGGACCTCGTCGTGGGGTGCGATGACCGCGAGCACCTGGTCCATGGCGACCGTCGTGCCCGGGGCGACGTCCAGCTCGGTGACCGTGCCGGCGTGCGGGGCGGAGATGACGTGCTCCATCTTCATCGCCTCGACCACCAGCAGGCTCTGGCCCGCGGTCACCTCGTCGCCGACGGCGACCTTCACCACCGTGACCGTGCCGGGCATGGGGGCGGTGAGCGAGTCGGCGCCGGAGCGGGCGGCGCGGGTGAGGGAGGCGGCCACCGGGTCGTGGTCGCGCACGTGCCAGGCGTCGCCGTCGCGGCCCAGCCAGTCGGCGGCGCGGTGGAAGGTGTGGCGGACGCCGTCGAGGGTGACGGCGACCGTGTCCCCGGTGACGGTGTGCGTGCCGCGGGGGGCGTACTCCACCGGTTCGGCCGCCCGCAGCCAGAAGGCCACCGGCTTCGGCTCGCCGCCCAGGCGCCAGCCGCTGGGCACGGAGAACGGGTCGGTCCAGCCGCCTTCCTGCGGGGACTTCGGGCGCAGCGCGTCCAGGCGTACGGCCGCCGCGGCCTCGTAGACCTCCTCCGGTACGTCTGCGGGGACCAGCTCGTTCACCACCCGCTCCACCAGGCCGGTGTCCAGCTCCCCGGCCACGACCGCCGGGTGGGCCAGCAGCCGGCGCAGGAACCCGGCGTTGGTCTGCACGCCCAGCGTCACCGTCCCGGCGAGGGCCGCGCGCAGCTTGCGCAGGGCGGTCGCGCGGTCGGGGCCGTAGGCGATCACCTTGGACAGCATCGGGTCGTAGAGGCTGCCGACCTCCGTGCCCTCGCTCAGCCCGGAGTCGGTGCGCACCCCCTCGCCCTGCGGCTCGCGCAGCCTGAGCACCGTGCCGCCGGAGGGCAGGAACCCGCGCGCGGGGTCCTCGGCGCAGAGCCGGGCCTCGACCGCGTGACCGGTGAGGGTGACGTCCTCCTGCGCGTAGGGCAGGTGCTCGCCCGCCGCGACCCGCAGCTGCCACTCCACCAGGTCCAGGCCGGTGACCAGCTCCGTGACCGGGTGCTCGACCTGGAGGCGGGTGTTCATCTCCATGAAGTAGTACGACGACGGGTCGCCGCCGGGGACGATGAACTCCACCGTGCCCGCGCCCCGGTAGCCGCATGAGCGGGCCGCCTGGACCGCGGCCTCGCCCATCGCGGCCCGGATCTCCTCGTCGAGGAGCACACTGGGCGCCTCCTCGATGATCTTCTGGTGGCGGCGCTGGAGGGAGCACTCGCGCTCGCCGAGGTGGATCACGTGGCCGTGGCCGTCGGCCAGGACCTGGATCTCGATGTGCCGGGGCGTGTCCACCCAGCGCTCCACGAGCAGGGTGTCGTCGCCGAAGGAGGCGCGGGCCTCACGGCGGGCGGCGGCGATCTCGTCCGCCAGCAGGTGCTCCTCGCGCACCAGCCGCATGCCCTTGCCGCCGCCGCCGGCCGACGGCTTCAGCAGCACCGGCATGCCGATGGCGCGGGCGGCCTCGGCGAGCTGCCCGTCGCTCAGCCCCGAGCCGCTGGAGCCGGGGACCACCGGTACGCCTGCCGCCGCGACCGTCTCCTTGGCGCGGATCTTGTCGCCCATGAGGGCGATCGCGTCCGCCGGAGGGCCGATGAAGACCAGCCCGGCCGCCTCGCAGGCGCGCGCGAAGTCCGCGTTCTCCGCGAGGAAGCCGTAGCCGGGGTGGACGGCCTGCGCGCCGGCGCGGGCGGCGGCCTCCAGCAGCCGGTCGGCGGACAGGTAGCTGTCGGCCGCGGGCGCCGGGCCGATCCGCACCGCGGTGTCGGCCTCGCGGACGTGGCGGGCGTCCGCGTCGGCGTCGGAGAAGACCGCCACCGAGCGCACGCCGAGCGCGCGCAGGGTGCGGATCACCCGGACGGCGATCTCGCCGCGGTTGGCCACCAGAACTGTGTCGAACATATTTACGAAGTCCCCCTCACATCCGGAAAACGCCGAACTGGGGGTCGCCCAGCGGAGCGTTGGCGCACGCGGTCAGGGCCAGGCCCAGCACCTGCCGGGTCTCCAGCGGGTCGATCACGCCGTCGTCCCACAGGCGGGCGGTGGCGTAGTAGGCGCTGCCCTGGTGCTCGTACTGGGCGCGGACGGGTGCCTTGAAGGACTCCTCGTCGTCCACGGACCATTCCTCGCCGCGCGCTTCGAGCTGGTCGCGCTTGACCGTGGCGAGTACGGAGGCGGCCTGCTCGCCGCCCATGACGGAGATCTTCGCGTTCGGCCACATCCACAGGAAGCGGGGGGAGTAGGCGCGGCCGCACATCGAGTAGTTGCCCGCGCCGTAGGAGCCGCCGACGACGACCGTCAGCTTGGGCACGCGCGCGCAGGCCACCGCGGTGACCATCTTCGCGCCGTGCTTGGCGATGCCGCCCGCCTCATAGTCGCGACCCACCATGAAGCCCGAGATGTTCTGCAGGAACAGCAGCGGGATGCCGCGCTGGTCGCACAGCTCGATGAAGTGGGCGCCCTTCTGGGCGGACTCGGAGAACAGGATGCCGTTGTTGCCGATGATCCCCACCGGATGGCCGTGGATCCGGGCGAAGCCGGTGACCAGGGTCTGCCCGAACTCCGCCTTGAACTCGGCGAAGCGCGAGCCGTCCACCACGCGCGCGATGATCTCGCGCACGTCGTAGGGGGTACGGGAGTCCACGGGCACCGCGCCGTACAGCCCGTAGGGGTCGACCTTCGGCTCCACGCTCTCGGTGACCTGCCAGGGCAGCGTCCCGCGCGCGGGAAGGGTGGAGACGATGGTGCGCACGATCCGCAGCGCGTGCGCGTCGTCCTCGGCGAGGTGGTCGGTGACACCGGAGGTGCGCGAGTGCACCTCGCCGCCGCCCAGCTCCTCGGCGGTCACGACCTCCCCGGTGGCCGCCTTCACCAGCGGCGGACCGCCCAGGAAGATGGTGCCCTGGCCCCGGACGATCACCGCCTCGTCGCTCATCGCCGGGACGTACGCCCCGCCCGCCGTGCACGAGCCGAGCACGGCCGCGATCTGCGGGATGCCCGCGCCCGACATGCGCGCCTGGTTGTAGAAGATCCGGCCGAAGTGCTCCCGGTCGGGGAAGACCTCGTCCTGCATCGGCAGGAACGCGCCGCCCGAGTCGACCAGGTACAGGCACGGCAGCCGGTTCTCCAGGGCCACCTCCTGGGCCCTCAGGTGCTTCTTCACCGTCATCGGGTAGTACGTGCCGCCCTTGACGGTGGCGTCGTTGGCGACGATCACGCACTCGCGCCCGCTCACCCTGCCGATCCCCGCGATGACCCCGGCGGCCGGGGCCTGCCCGTCGTACATCCCGTCGGCGGCCAGTGGGGCCAGCTCCAGGAACGGCGAGCCCGCGTCGAGAAGGGTGTCCACGCGCGCGCGTGGCAGCAGCTTCCCGCGCGCGGTGTGGCGGGCCCGCGCCCGCTCGCCGCCGCCGAGCCGGGCGGCGGCGAGCTTGCCGCGCAGCTCCTCGGCGAGCGCCCGGTGCGCCTGTTCGTTGGCCCGCCAGGCCTCCGACGCGGGGTCGGCCGCGCTCGTCAGCTCCGGTGCCTCCTGCATCCTCGCGGTCCCCTCACCCAGTGATCCAGTGTTAATGAGCGTTAACCCATTTCCTTCAGGTTAACGAGCGCTAACGCCGCTGTCTAGAATTGTTCTCATGGCCACGCGAACCGACGCCCCCACCCGCCGCGAGCAGATCCTCAAGGAAGCCGCGCGGCTCTTCGCCGAACGCGGCTTCCACGGCGTCGGCGTCGACGAGATAGGCGCCGCGGTGGGCATCAGCGGACCGGGCCTGTACCGGCACTTCCCCGGCAAGGACGCCATGCTCGCGGAGCTGCTGGTCGGCATCAGCGGCCGGCTGCTGACCGGGGCGAAGCGGCGCCTGGCGGAGGCGGACGGGGTGGCGGGTCCGGGCGCGGTCCTCGACTCGCTCATCGAGGGGCACATCGACTTCGCGCTCGACGACCGTTCCCTCATCACCTTGCACGACCGCGAGCTGGACCGCCTGCGGGACAGCGACCGCAAGCTGGTGCGCCAGCTCCAGCGGCAGTACGTCGAAGTGTGGGTGGACGTGGTCCGCCAGGTGCACCCGGACCTCGCCGAACCGGCCGCGCGCTCGGCGGTGCACTCGGTGTTCGGGCTGCTGAACTCCACGCCGCACCTGGGGCGGCGGGGGGTCCTGCCGGGGCGGGGGGCCACGGCGGAGCTGCTGCACCGGATGGCCCGGGGGGCGTTCGCCTCGGCGGGGGCGCCTGCGGCGGGCTGAGCGGGAAGGGGCTTGCGGGGCGTCGCCCCCCGCCCCCGGGCGCCCCCCCGGGGGGGGGGTGGCCCTCGCGGGCGGGTGGGGGGGGGGTGTGGGGGGTCGCGCAGGT
>NZ_JBHJUW010000021.1:0-19118 GCF_042268205.1 Streptomyces sp. NPDC056160 | reverse complement strand
GGGGGGGGCCCCGGCGGGCGGTCCCCCCCGGCTGGCCGCGGGGGGGTGACGCGGGGGCGGGCGCCCCGCGCCCGGGGGGCGGGCTCCGGGCGTGGGGGGGCTCCCCCCCGCGCCCCGGGGCGCCCACCGGGTGGGGGTGTGCCCTTCGCGGGCGGGTGCGGGTGTGTTGTGGCTGGTCGCGCAGTTCCCCGCGCCCCTGAAGGGCGCTCCACGTGACCAGCGTTACCGGTCCCGCTCTTTACTGCCCCCGTACTCGCCGGTACGTTTGTATGAGCAAGCGCTTAGACAGTCGAGGTCGCGGAGGTGGGCGGCGTGCGCCGTACGGTGTTCAACGAGGATCACGAGGCGTTCCGGGAGACCCTCCGCGCCTTCATCGAGGCCGAGGTCGTACCCGTGTACGACGAGTGGTTCGCGGCCGGCCAGGCCCCGCGCGACTTCTACTACAAGCTCGGTGAGCTGGGCATCTTCGGTATC
This sequence comes from Streptomyces sp. NPDC056160, assembly GCF_042268205.1. Classification (NCBI taxonomy): domain Bacteria; kingdom Bacillati; phylum Actinomycetota; class Actinomycetes; order Kitasatosporales; family Streptomycetaceae; genus Streptomyces; species Streptomyces sp. NPDC056160. The sequence continues at coordinate 18,644 of NZ_JBHJUW010000021.1, read as the reverse complement.
AACGTGCCCGAGGAGTTCGGTGGCGCCGGCCTGGACAGCCACAAGTTCGAGGCCGTCCTGTACGAGGAGACCGCCCGCGCGGGCGTCAGCTTCGGCGGCTCCGGCGTGCACGTACTGCTCGCCCTGCCGTACATCAAGATGCTGGCCACCGACGAGCAGAAGAAGCGCTACCTGCCCAAGTTCGTCACCGGCGAGGAGATGTGGGCCATCGCGATGACGGAGCCGGGCACCGGTTCCGACCTCGCGGGCATGAAGTCCACCGCCAAGCTCTCCGAGGACGGCACGCACTACGTCCTCAACGGCGCCAAGACCTTCATCACCGGCGGCGTCCACGCCGACCGCGTCATCGTCTGCGCCCGCACCGCCGCGCCGACCGCCGAGGACCGCCGCCACGGCATCTCCCTGTTCGCCGTGGACACCAAGTCCGAGGGCTACTCCATCGGCCGCAAGCTCGACAAGCTGGGCCTGCGCACCTCCGACACCGCCGAGCTGGCCTTCGTCGACGTCAAGGTCCCGGTCGAGGACCTGCTCGGTGAGGAGAACAAGGGCTTCTCCTACCTCGGCCACAACCTCGCCTCCGAGCGCTGGGGCATCGCCTTCGGCGCCTACGCGCAGGCCAAGGCCGCCGTCCGGTTCGCCAAGCAGTACGTCCAGGAGCGCACCGTCTTCGGCAAGCCGGTCGCCCACTTCCAGAACACCAAGTTCGAGCTGGCCGCCTGCCAGGCCGAGGTCGACGCCGCCGAGGCCGTCGCCGACCGTGCCACCGAGGCCCTGGACGCCGGTGAGCTGACCCCCGCCGAGGCCGCCTCCGCCAAGCTGTTCTGCACCGAGGTCGCCCACCGCGTCATCGACCGCTGCCTCCAGCTCCACGGCGGCTACGGCTACATGAACGAGTACCCGATCGCCCGTCTGTACGCGGACAACCGCGTGAACCGCATCTACGGCGGCACCAGCGAGATCATGAAGTCGATCATCGCCAAGAACATGGGCCTGTAGGACCCGTGAGCACGGCACTCGAGTCCCTGCTCGATCTGCTCGACCTGGAGCGGATCGAGCGGGACATCTTCCGCGGCCGGTCCCGCTCCGCCGTCGTGCCCCGCGTCTTCGGCGGGCAGGTCGCGGCGCAGGCACTGGTCGCCGCCGGGCGCACGGTGCCCGCCGAGAGGCACGCGCACTCGCTGCACGCCTACTTCCTGCGCCCCGGCGACCCCGGCGCGCCCATCGTCTACACGGTGGACCGCATCCGCGACGGGCGCTCCTTCACCACCCGGCGGGTCGTCGCCGTCCAGCACGGACAGCCGATCTTCCACCTCTCGGCGTCCTTCCAGACGTACGAGGAGGGCCTGGACCACCAGGTCCCCATGCCGTCCGCCCCCGACCCGGAGACCCTGCCCACCTCCGCCGAACGGCTGCGCGGCTACGACCACCTGCCGCCCGAGGTGATCGAACGGTTCCTCGAAACCCGCGAGGCCGTCGACCTGCGGTACGTCGACGAGCCCCCGTACGGGGAGTTCGGCGCACCCCGCGAGCCGCACTCCCAGGTGTGGTTCCGCACCAACGGCAAACTCGACGGCGACGTCGACCAGCCCCTCCTGCACGTCGTCCTCGCCACCTACGTCTCCGACATGACGCTGCTCGACTCGGTGCTGCTCGCGCACGGGCGCGGCGGCTGGGCGGTGGGGGACGTCGTCGGGGCCTCCCTGGACCACGCCATGTGGTTCCACCGGCCGTTCCGCGCCGACGAGTGGCTGCTGTACGACCAGGAGTCGCCCTCGGCGTCCGGCGGGCGCGGCCTCGGGCAGGCCCGCATCCACACGCGGGACGGCCGGCTGGCCGTCTCGGTGATCCAGGAAGGCGTGGTCCGCGTTCCCCGGGAACACTGAGGGGCATGGCGGACACCGCACGGGGCACGACAGCACAGCGGGCAGGCGGCGGCGAGAGCACCTTCACGGTGATCGTCGCCGCCCTGGCCAACCTCGGCATCGCGCTGGCCAAGGCGGTGGCCGGGGTGCTCAGCGGATCCAGCGCCATGCTGTCCGAGGCCGCGCACTCGGTGGCCGACACGGTCACCGAGGTCCTGCTGCTCACCGCGCTCAAGCGCAGCGAACGCCCCGCCGACGAGGACCACCCGCTCGGCTACGGCCCCGAGCGCTACATCTGGGCGCTGCTCGCCGCCGTCGCCACGTTCGTCGGCGGCGCGGTCTTCTCCCTCTACGACGGCGTCCACACCCTCCTCGCCGGAGAGCAACTCGGCGATCCGCTGGTGTCGTACGTCGTCCTCGCCGTCGCCTTCCTGCTGGAGGGCTTCTCCCTGCGCACCGGCCTGCGCCAGGCCCGCGGTGCGGCCGCGCGCCTCCAGGTGCCCTTCCCGCGCTACTTCCGGCGCACCGCCGACACCGCCGTCAAGGCCGTCGTCATGGAGGACTCCGCCGCCCTGGCCGGCCTGCTGCTCGCGGCCGGCGGCCTGCTCGGCGGGCAGCTCACCGGCTCCGGCGTCTGGGACGGCATCGCCTCCCTGTGCATCGGCGCACTGCTCCTGTACGTGGCCTGGGTGCTGGGCCGCTCCAACGTGGAACTGCTCATCGGACGCCCGCTGCCCCGCGCCACCCGGGAGCGGATCCGGGCGGAACTGCTGGCGGTGGAGCACATCGAGGCCGTACTGGAGCTGACCACGCTCGTGCAGGGCCCCAGGGAGGCCCTGGTGGCGGCGAAGGTCGACTTCCGGGACGTGTCGACCGCGGCGCAGATCGAATGGGCGTGCGAGCGGGCCGAGCAGCGGCTGCGTGAGGCGTTCCCCGTCGCCAGCCGGGTCTACCTGGACCCGACGCCGGGATTCGCGCAGCGCCGCTCGGAGGGGCTCAATCCCTGGCCGTGACGGGCGCGGTCAGAAGGCCAGGCCCGCCCGGTCCAGCAGGTAGGCGGTCATCGGGTCGTAGAAGCGGGGGCTGACCACGTGGTCGTCGAGGGGGACCGTCACCTGGACGGTCCCCTCGGCCTCGGCGAGGAAGAGGGCCGGGTCGTTGCAGTCGGCGTAGCCGACGGAGTCCACGCCGAGCTGCCCGGCGCAGCCCGCCCAGCCGTGGTCGGCGACGACCAGGTCGGGCAGCGGGCGGCCCGCGCGCTCCAGGCCGGTGAGGATGGCCCGCATCGGCTCGCCCGAGTGGGTGTGCCACAGCGTGGCGCCGTGTTCGAGCACCGCCACGTCCGCGAACTGCATGACGTACCCCTCGTCGGTCCGCAGCCCCTCCGGGATGACGACGATCTCGCAGCCGGCGGCGCGCAGCGCGGCGGCCGTGGCGCGGTGCACGTCCAGCAGGCCGCCGGGGTGACCGGTGGCGAACAGCACCCGCTGGCCGCCGTCGGCCGCCTTGCGCAGCCGGCCGGCCAGCCGCTCCAGGCCGTCGACGGTCAGCTCGGGGTCGATGGTGTCCTGGCCCTGCCGGTACTCGGGGTCGTCGTTGACGCCGACCCGTTCGGCCATCACCGCGAGCACGTCCTGCTCGTCGCTCCAGCGGTCGCCGAGTTCCAGGCCGAGCCAGAAGTTCCGGTCACCGTTGGCCAGCTTGCGGTAGTGCGAGAGGTTGTTCTCACGGGGCGTGGCGACGTCCCCCGCGATACGGGTCCTCACGAGATGGTCGACGAGCTCGGCGCGGCTGGGTGTCCCGGGTATCGGCATGGCACCCATTGTGGGGCAGCCCGCCGCACGAGTCCGCCGCATGCCACGGGCTGGGACGCGGGTCACTCGCCGTGCCCGGGCCGCGCTCATCACTCCCCGTGCTTGAGCGCGAACCACAGTTCCATGCGGACGTCGGGGTCGTCGAGGTCGGTGTGGAGGAGTGCCGCGCAGCGGGCGATGCGCTGGCGGACGGTGTTGCGGTGGACGGCCAGGGCGGTCGCGGTGCGGTCCCAGCTGCCGTGCAGGGAGAGCCAGGTGCGCAGGGTCTCGGTGAGGGCGGGCTGCGCGGCGAGGGGGGCCAGGACGGTGCGGGCGTGGGCCGCGGCCTCCTCGGGCGGGAGCAGGGCGCCGAGGCCGGAGCGGGCGCCGTGGCGGACCAGGGGGCTGCGGGTGGCGCGGGCGCGGGCCAGGGCGCGCGCCGCCTGCGTGTCGGCGGCCGGCCACTCCCGCGGGGGGACGGCGGCACTGACCCCGAGCGTCCAGCCGGGCTGGCGTACCGCCTCCCGCTCGGCGGGCAGCAGGACCCGTACGACGCCGGACTCGGCGCACAGGTCCACCAGCGCCGAGCCCAGGGCGGCGCCGAGGGCGGAGGCGGCGACGGCGTCCGCGGGCCGGTGCTCGGGGCGCGCGTGCACGACGGTCCACCGCCCCTGTCCGAGCAGCGGTGCCACGTCCTGCGCAGGTGCCCCGAGCAGCATCCGGACCAGCGCCGCCGACCGGGCCGCCGACGTGCCGCTCAGGTGCTCGCCGGTCAGCAGGGACAGCAGGACGGCGGCGACGGAGGCGATGGTGTGGTCCCCGGGCTCGCGGCGCGGAGCGGCCACCCCGAGGACGAATCCCTGGCCGGCGCCGAGCGCGTAGGCGGCGAGGTGGCTGCCCGCCACCGTGTCGGCCGCCGAGCTGGGCGCGTGCGGGCCGGCCGGCACCCCAGGCTGCGCGCCGGACGCGGGCGGCGCCGCCGGATTCGGCCGGGTACCGGAAGCCGGTCGCACCACCGCCGCCAGACCGGCCAGCGCCGCCCGCACCTCCTGTGCCGGCTCCCGGCCCGCGCCCGCGATCGGGGTGCCGTCGGGACCGTAGAGCACGGCCCGGCCGCCCAGCCGCTGGGCGAGCTGGCGCAGCACGGAAGGGACGGGATCGGGGCGGGACGCGGCGGCGGCCAGGCTCTGCTGGGCCTCGGTGACCCGGCGCAGCTCGGCCATGCGCAACTGGGCGACCAGCTGCCACACGGCACGGGCGACCCCGGAGAACGTCGTCCGGGGCGGCACCTCCAGCAGCGGCAGGCCACGGGCCTCGCAGGCGGCGGTCAGCGCGGCCGGGACCGTGTCGTGCAGGGGTGCCACACCGAACCCGAGGGCCGCGCCGCCCGCCGCGACGATCCGGGCGACGTAGTCGTCGAAGTACGCGTCCGGCGCGTCCTGCGCCATGTGCACACCGGCCGTCAGCAGCAGCTCGCCGCCCAGCAGGTACGGGTAGGGATCGGACATCTCCGAGGTGTGCGCCCAGTGGATCACGACGTCCGGTCCGCACGGCCCGGCGATCTGGCGCAGGGCGAGGTCCTCGCGGGCCAGCAGCGCGGCCAGCGGGACGGGCGGGGTCGGTGGGACCACCGGGGCTACCGGGGGCACCGAGGCTGGTGTGTCCGGCATGGTGTGCGTTCCCTCCATCCCAGCCCCCACGAATGGATGAAACGTACACTTCGCAGTCGCTTTCCGGCCACCTAATGTCGTTCCAGACCCGGCGGCCGCGGGTACGGGCGGATGTCCCCGCGTGCCACTGCCGGCGCCCCCTTCGCGGGGGATCCCAGGAAATCCACACGTCTCTGCACGACCCGCCACCGGACAGTGCGCGAAGGAGGGCCCCCATGGCCGTCGACTACACGGTGATCGTTCTCTACCTGGCCGGGATGCTGGCCATGGGCTGGTGGGGCATGCGCCGCGCCAAGTCCAAGAGCGAGTTCCTGGTGGCAGGCCGCCGCTTGGGGCCCGCCATGTACTCCGGCACCATGGCGGCGATCGTCCTCGGCGGCGCGTCCACCATCGGCGGTGTGGGGCTCGGCTACAAGTACGGGCTCTCCGGGGCCTGGATGGTCTTCACCATCGGCCTCGGCATCCTCGCCCTGTCGGTCTTCTTCTCCGCCCGCATCGCCCGGCTGCGGGTCTACACCGTCTCCGAGATGCTCGACCTGCGCTACGGCGGGAAGGCGGGCATCATCTCCGGCGTGGTCATGTGGGCGTACACCCTCATGCTCGCGGTCACCTCCACGATCGCCTACGCCACCATCTTCGACGTGCTCTTCGACCTGAACCGCACCGTCGCCATCGTCATCGGCGGCGCGATCGTCGTCGCGTACTCCACCCTCGGCGGCATGTGGTCCATCACGCTGACCGACATGGTGCAGTTCGTCGTCAAGACGATCGGCGTCCTGCTCCTGCTGCTGCCCATCGCCGTCGTCAAGGCGGGCGGCTTCGGGGCGATGCGGGCCGAGCTGCCGACCTCGTACTTCGACCCGCTGGGCATCGGCGGCGAGACGATCTTCACCTACGTGCTGATCTACACCTTCGGCATGCTCATCGGCCAGGACATCTGGCAGCGCGTCTTCACCGCCCGCAGCGACCGGGTCGCCCGCCTCGGCGGCACCGTCGCCGGCACCTACTGCCTCGTCTACGCCCTGGCCGGTGCCGTCATCGGCACCGCCGCCAAGGTGCTGTACCCGCACCTGGGCAGCGCCGACGACGCCTTCGCCACCATCGTCAAGGACGAACTGCCCGTGGGCGTGCGCGGCCTGGTGCTCGCCGCCGCCCTGGCCGCCGTGATGTCGACCTCCTCCGGCGCGCTGATCGCCTGCGCCACCGTCGCCAACAACGACATCTGGTCCCGGCTGCGGGGCGCGGTGCGCCGCACCGGCGAGGCGCACGACGGCGAGCACGACGAGGCGCACGACGAGGTCAAGGGCAACCGCGCCTTCATCCTGATCATGGGCGTCGGCGTCATCGGCACCGCGATCGCGCTGAACAACGTCGTCGAGGCGCTGACCGTGGCGTACAACCTGCTCGTCGGCGGCCTGCTCGTGCCGATCCTCGGCGGGCTGCTGTGGAAGCGCGGCACCGCGCCCGGCGCCCTCGCCTCCGTGATCGTCGGCGGCCTCGCGGTCATCGGCCTGATGTCCGGCTTCGGCATCCTGGCCAACGAGCCCGTCTACTACGGCCTGCTGTCCTCCCTGGTCGCCTACGTCGCCGTGTCGCTGGCCACCAGGCCCACCGACGAGTCCGTCCTCGCCGTCTGGCGCGAACGCCTCGCCGGACGCACACCCGAACCCGCGTCCGAACCCGTCCCGGCGCACCCGTAGAGTCGCCAGGAAAGCAGTACATGCGCGACGAAGCGCAGGAAAGAAGGCATTTCACCATGAGCAGCACCGAGACGCCCCGCGGCCCCGTCGACTCCTCCCGCGTCCCGCGCTACGCCGGCCCCGCCACCTTCGCCCGGCTGCCCCGCCTCGACGAGGTCGGTACCACCGACGTCGCCGTCGTGGGCGTGCCGTTCGACTCGGGCGTCTCCTACCGGCCGGGCGCCCGCTTCGGCGGCAACGCCATCCGCGAGGCGTCCCGGCTGCTGCGCCCCTACAACCCCGCCCAGGACGCCTCCCCGTTCGCCCTCGCCCAGGTCGCGGACGGCGGTGACATCGCGGTGAACCCGTTCAACATCAACGAGGCCGTGGAGACCGTCGAGGCCGCCGCCGACGAGCTGCTCGGCACCGGCGCCCGCCTGATGACCCTCGGCGGCGACCACACCATCGCCCTGCCGCTGCTCAGGTCCGTCGCCAAGAAGCACGGCCCGGTCGCGCTGCTCCACTTCGACGCCCACCTCGACACCTGGGACACCTACTTCGGCGCCGAGTACACCCACGGCACCCCCTTCCGCCGCGCCGTCGAGGAGGGCATCCTCGACACCTCCGCCCTCTCCCACGTCGGCACCCGCGGCCCGCTGTACGGCAAGCAGGACCTCACCGACGACGAGAAGATGGGCTTCGGCATCGTCACCTCCGCGGATGTCTACCGCCGCGGCGCCGACGAGGTGGCCGACCAGCTGCGCCAGCGCATCGGCGACCGCCCGCTGTACATCTCCGTCGACATCGACTGCCTCGACCCGGCCCACGCCCCCGGCACCGGCACCCCCGAGGCCGGCGGCATGACCTCCCGCGAACTCCTGGAGATCCTGCGCGGCCTGGCCTCCTGCAACCTCGTGTCGGCGGACGTCGTCGAGGTCGCCCCGGCCTACGACCACGCCGAGATCACCTCCGTCGCCGCCTCCCACACGGCGTACGAACTGACCACCATCATGAGCCGCCAGATCGCGGCGGCCCGCACCGCATGACGCACTGAGGAGACCGAGCCCAAGTGACCCACGACCACGACCTGGTGCTCCGCCCGACGCCCGCGCAGACGGAGGCCGCACTCAACCCTCCCCCCGGCCGCAACGGCGGAGACCTCGTCGTGGAGACCCTGGCCGGGCTCGGCGCGACCACCGTCTTCGGCCTGCCCGGCCAGCACGCCCTCGGCATGTTCGACGCCCTGCGCCGCTCCGACCTGCGCTACGTCGGCCTGCGGGTGGAGAACAACGCGGGCTTCGCCGCCGACGCCTACGGCCGCCTCACCGGCGAGGCCGCCCCGCTGCTCCTGTCGACCGGCCCGGGAGCCCTCACCTCCCTGGCCGCCCTCCAGGAGGCGGCGGCGGCCTCCGCGCCCGTCCTCGCGATCGGCAGCCAGGTCCCGACCGCGGGACTCGGCGGTGGACGCCACGGCTACCTGCACGAACTGCCCGACCAGGCGGCCTCGTTCCGGGGCGTGGTGAAGTCCGTCCACACGGTCCGCACCCAGTCCCAGATCCCGTCCGCGATCGCGGCGGCCTGGCAGTCGGCGCTCACCGCCCCGCACGGCCCGGTCTGGGTGGAGATCCCGCAGGACGTGCTGCTGGCACAGACCTCCCTGCCGGTGGTGACCGCGATGGACGCGGCCCCGGAAGACGTCGTGCCGCGCCCTGAACTGACGGCCGTAGCAGCGCGGTTGCTGTCCACGGCGGCCCGTCCCGTGATCATCGCGGGCGGGGGCGTGATCCGGGCGGACGCCGCCGGGAAGCTGCGGGCGCTGGCCGAGAGGCTGAACGCCCCCGTCGTCACCACCTTCGGCGGCAAGGGCGCCTTCCCCTGGAACCACCCGCTCTCGCTCCAGTCCTGGCTGGAGGACCGGCACACCACCGACTTCCTGGAGGACGCCGACGTCCTGCTGGTCGTCGGCTCGGGACTCGGCGAACTCTCCTCGAACTACCACACGTTCGCACCGCGCGGCCGGGTGATCCAGATCGAGGCCGACCCCGGCAAACTGGAGTCCAACCACCCCGCCCTCGGTATCCACGCCGACGCCCGCCTCGCCCTCCAGGCACTCCTGGAGACGGTGGACGAGCGCGCCGACGACACGGCCGCCGACCGCGTACGCGACGTCCTCGCCAAGGTCCGCGACCGCATCGCCGCCCAGGGCCTCACCCTGGAGCAGGAGGTGCTGGCGTCGGTGCGCCGCGCCCTGCCCGCCGGATCACCGTCCTTCTGGGACATGACGATCCTGGCGTACTGGGCCTGGTCGGCCTTCGACGCCCAGGCACCCAACACCATGCACTCCGCCCAGGGCGCCGGCGGCCTCGGCTACGGCTTCCCGGCGGCGCTCGGCGCGGCGGCGGCCGACCCGACCCGCCCGGTGCTCGCGGTCTCCGGCGACGGCGGCGCCCTGTACTCGATCGCCGAGCTGGCCACGGCCCGCCAGTACGGCCTGGACGTCACCTGGCTGATCGTCGACGACGGCGGCTACGGCATCCTGCGCGAGTACATGACCGACGCCTTCGGGCAGGCCACGGCCACCGAACTCACCCGCCCCGACTACGTCGCCCTCGCCGAGTCCTTCGGCGTACCGGGCGTGCGTACGTCCCCCGGGACGCTGGAGGCCGACCTGGCGCGGGCGCTGGCGACGCCCGGCCCGTCGGTGGTGGTCCTGCCCGCCGTGCTGAGGATGTTCGCGCCTACGCACCTGGACTGACGGGCCGTCACTGCCGACTGACTCCTGACTGGCGACCGCTGATCGTCGGCCGCCGTCAGCTGACCAGCCGGACGACCTGACGCATGTCCCCGGTGCTCATCTCCAGGTGATGGCTCACCGGTTCCTCCCCGTTGCCCGTCGACGGCCGGACCATGATCGCAAGGTCCGCCGACCGGGCCGACGGGCAGGGCCGGAGACAGGGGGCCTTCACCCCTCCACGAGCCGCCCGTACTTCTCCGCGTGGGCCGCGCGCTGTTCGGCGTACCCGTCCGCGAAGGCGTGCATCTCGCGCGGGTTCATGGTGTCGCCCGGTACACCCCCGGGCGGCAGCAGGTCCGGTATCTCCCGGAAGACCTCGGCAGCCGACTTCCAGTGGTCGCCCCCGCGGCACCTGGCCGCCATGACGTGATCCATCAGGGACGACAGTTCCTTGCCGAGGAAACGCATCGGCATCTCCTTCACGGCGAGGTCGTCCCGCCGCGGCGCCGCTCCCCCCTTCCCGGCCAGCAGACGTATCGTCCACAGCGTCGCGAGGAGCCGGCCGGACAAGTGGTGGTCGCTCGGCTTCTGTTCTGCCACGCGCTCTTCCTACCCACGGCGGCGCCGCCCATCCGGCTCCGACGGCAGGCGTGTTCCGGCCACTCGTACGGAAGTTGCCCTGTCCGTACAACCATTACCGCGAATCCGAGCGTCCACTGGGTATGACTCACTGGATATCACGACGCGTCAGGACGCTCGCGGCGATCGGTGCGGGCGCCGGGATGCTCGTTCCCTGCGTGGCCGCCGCGACGCCCGCCGCCGCTGCTCCCGCACCGAAAGTCAGCTGCACGTCCGGCAAGGCGGGACTGGCCGCCCAGTTGCAGAAGGACATCACCGCCGCCATGGCGGGCCGCAAGGGCTCCATCGCCGTCGGCGTGCGCGACCGCAGCACCGACACCACCTGCACCTTCCGGGAGTCGAGCGCCTACGACTCCGCGAGCGTGGTCAAGGTGACCGTCCTCGCCACCCTGCTGTGGGACGCCAAGAAGACGAACCGGCTGCTCACCGACCGCGAGGCCGACCTCGCCAAGGCGATGATCACCCAGTCGGACAACGACTCGACGTCCGCCCTGTGGAAGCAGCTCGGCCTGACCAAGGTCAAGGGCTTCCTGAGCGCCGCCGGCATGACCCAGACCAAGCCGGGCGCGGACGGCTACTGGGGCCTCACCCAGATCACCGTGCGCGACGAGCAGAAGCTGCTCGCGCTCGTCACGGCGAAGAACTCGGTCCTGAGCGACAACTCCCGCGCCTACATCCTCAAGCTGATGGGCCAGGTCGTCTCCTCCCAGCGCTGGGGCACCCCCGCGGGCGCGCCGTCCACCGTCGCCTGGCACGTGAAGAACGGCTGGCTGCAGCGCGCCACGCACGGCTGGCGGGTGCACAGCGTCGGCACCTTCAACGGCGGCGGCCACGACTACACGATCACGGTGCTCACCCAGGACAACAGCACCATGGACTACGGCGTCACCACCATCCAGAACATCGCCCGGGCCGTCCACAAGGACATCGCCCCCACCGCGCGGTGGGTCAAGCGCGCGGAGCCGACGTCCAGGCCCAAGGAGGCGATCGTCCCGGTGCCGCCGACCGGCTGACCCTTCACGAGGCGGTCTCCCGCCGGTCACCGGGGAGCCCTACGGTGACGGTCATGCGCCTGAGAACCGTACTCGCGACCGTCACCGCCGGCCTGGCGGCGGCCACCTGCCTGACCGCCGGACCGGCCGCCGCCGCCACCGCCCCCGCCGCCACGGCCCGGGACCGTACAGGGGCCGGGGACCACTCCTGCTCCCCGTCCGTCACCCTCGACCGCTTCTCCGACGCGCTCGACAAGACGACGTACCACGGCTCGTACGCCGGCAACTTCTCCGCGCTCGCGCGCGACCGGCACGGCGACCTGGCCGCGCTCTCCGACCGCTCCGAGCTGTTCACCCTGGACCGGCGCACACTGAAGCCGACCGGGGTCGTCGCCCTCGCCGACGAGAAGGGCGCGCCGCTCGACTCCGAGGGCCTGGTCGTCGACCGGGACGGCACCCGCCTGGTCACCTCCGAGACCGAGCCGTCCGTACGCCGCTACTCCCGCGACGGCCGCATCCTGGACCGGCTGCCCGTGCCCGACGCGCTGCGCGTGGCCCCCGCCGGCCGCGCCACCGCCAACCAGACCTTCGAGGGCCTGACCCTGCTGCCCGGCGGCCGCACGCTCCTCGCGTCCATGGAGTACGCGCTCGGCGGCGACGACGCCCGCACCGTCCGCCTCCAGACCTGGCAGCGGACCGGGGACGGCCACTTCCGGCTCGCCGCGCAGTACGCCTACCGCACCGACGACGCGAGCCTCGGCGTCCCCGAGGTCCAGGCCGTCCCGGACGGCCGGCTGCTCGTCCTGGAGCGCGGCTTCACCGCCGGGACGGGCAACACCGTCCGCCTCTACCTCGCCGACGCGCGCGGCGCCACCGACACCAGCGGCGTCGAGAGGCTGACCGGACAGAGCGGCGTCCGCCCGGTCAGGAAGACCCTCCTCACCGACATCGCCGCCTGCCCCTCCCTCGGCGCCACCGCCAGGCAGCCCCAGCCCAACCCGCTCCTGGACAACATCGAGGGCATGACCGTCACCGGCCGCGACGCCCGGGGCCGCCTCCGCGTCCTCCTGGTCAGCGACGACAACGCGAACGCGGCGCAGACGACCCGGTTCTACTACCTGCGGGTCCGGGTGTGACCGCCACCCGCGGGTTCGGGTGTGACCGTCACCCGCGGGTCCGGGTGTGACCGCCCCCTCACCGCCCCCGGACCGCACCCGACCCACCCCCGGTCCGCCCCCCTGAGCGTCCCCGCCGCGCCACCGAATGTTGCGGAGGGATGAAATCCGCCGCCGCCCTTGTTGGTGCCTTCCGGAAGATCAGGCCGTCAGGGAGGCACCGACGTGGCAGCGCAGCCGGGGGAGACACGAGGGTGGGTGCGCAGGCTCGCCTCGTACGCGTGGCGCCATCCGAAGGACGTCGTCTTCGCCCTCGGCTCCTCACTCGCCGGGATGGCGGTCATGGCCGTCGTCCCGCTGATCACCAAGGTGATCATCGACGACGTCATCGGTGACCACAGCCGCGCCATGGCCCCCTGGGCCGGCGCCCTGATAGGCGCCGCGCTCCTCGTGTACGCCGCCACCTACGTCCGCCGCTACTACGGCGGCCGGCTCGCCCTCGACGTCCAGCACGACCTGCGGACCGAGATGTACGGGTCGATCACGAAGCTGGACGGCCGCCGCCAGGACGACCTGTCCACGGGGCAGGTCATCGGCCGCGCCACCAGCGACCTCCAGCTCATCCAGGGCCTGCTCTTCATGCTGCCGATGACCATCGGCAACGTCCTGCTCTTCGTGATCTCCCTGGTGATCATGGCCTGGCTGTCGCTGCCGCTGACCCTGGTCGCCCTCGCCGTCGCCCCCGCGCTCGGCTGGATCGCCAAGCGCAGCCGCAGCCGGCTGCACCCGGCCACCTGGTACGCGCAGGCGCAGGCGGCGGCCGTCGCGGGCGTGGTGGACGGCGCGGTCAGCGGCGTCCGCGTGGTGAAGGGCTTCGGGCAGGAGGAACAGGAGACCGCCAAGCTGCGCGCGGTCGGCCGCAGGCTGTTCGCCGGGCGGCTGCGCACCATCCGCCTGAACGCCAGGTTCACCCCGGCCCTCCAGTCGGTCCCCGCGCTCGGCCAGGTCGCCATGCTGGCGCTCGGCGGCTGGCTGGCCGTGAAGGGGCACATCACGCTCGGCACGTTCGTCGCCTTCTCCACCTACCTCGCCCAGCTCGTCGGCCCGGTCCGCATGCTCGCCGTGGTCCTCACGGTCGGGCAGCAGGCCCGCGCCGGCACCGAACGCGTGCTGGAGCTGATCGACACCGAGCCCACGCTCACCGAGGGCACCAGGGAACTGCCTGCGGACGCGCCCGCCACCGTCGAGTTCGACGACGTGTCCTTCGGCTACACCGACGGCCGCCCCGTCCTCAAGGGCCTGTCCTTCGAGATCCGCCCCGGCGAGACCCTCGCCGTCGTCGGCTCCTCCGGCTCCGGCAAGTCCACCGTCTCCCTGCTCCTGCCGCGCTTCTACGACGTCACCCACGGCGCCGTCCTGATCGGCGGCCACGACGTGCGCGAGCTGACCCTGGACTCGCTCAGGGCCGCGATCGGCCTGGTCCCCGAGGACTCCTTCCTCTTCTCCGACACCGTCCGCGCCAACATCGCCTACGGCCGCCCCGACGCCACCGACGACGAGATCACCGCCGCCGCGCGCGCCGCCCAGGCGGACCGCTTCATCGCCGAGCTGCCCGACGGCTACGACACCAAGGTCGGCGAGCAGGGCCTGACCCTCTCCGGCGGCCAGCGCCAGCGCGTCGCCCTGGCCCGCGCCATCCTCACCGACCCGCGCCTGCTCGTCCTGGACGACGCCACCTCCGCCGTCGACGCCCGCGTCGAGCACGAGATCCACGAGGCGCTCGCCCAGGTCATGCGGGGCCGTACGACCCTCCTCATCGCGCACCGCCGCTCCACCCTCGGCCTCGCCGACCGCATCGCCGTCCTCGACGGCGGCCGGCTCGCCGACATCGGCACCCACGACGAACTCCAGGAACGCTCCGCGCTCTACCGGCGCCTGCTCACCGACCCCGACGAACTCGGCGGCGTCTCCCCGGGGCACGCCCTGCCCGCCGCTCCCGCGCAGGACACCTCGGTCCGCGAGGAACTGGACGCCGAGTTCGACGCCGAGCGGGGCATCACACCCACCCTGTGGGCGGGCGAGCGCGAACCGCGCGACGCGGCGACCGCCGGCATGCCCGCCACCCCGGAGCTGCTGGCCCAGGTGGCGGCCCTGCCACCGGCCACCGACACCCCCGACGTCGACGAGGCCCGCGCCGTACGCCCCGAGACCTCCTACGGCCTGCGCCGCCTCCTGCACGGCTTCGGACTGCCCCTGCTGGCCAGCCTCGGCCTCGTCGCCGTGGACGCCGGCATGGGCCTGCTGCTGCCCGTACTGATCCGGCACGGCATCGACCAGGGCGTCACCAGGATGGCCCTGGGCGCCGTCTGGACGGCCTCCCTGCTGGCTCTGCTCGCCGTGCTCGTGCAGTGGGCGGCGCAGACCGGCGAGACCCGGATGACCGGCCGCACCGGCGAGCGCGTCCTGTACACGCTGCGCCTGAAGATCTTCGCCCAGCTCCAGCGGCTCGGCCTGGCCTACTACGAGCGCGAGCTGACCGGCCGGATCATGACGAGGATGACGACGGACGTCGACGCCCTGTCGACGTTCCTGCAGACCGGTCTGGTCACGGCCTTCGTCTCCGTGGTCACCTTCTTCGGCATCATGGTCGCCCTGCTGGTGATCGACGTCCGGCTGGCACTGGTCGTCTTCGCGACCCTGCCCCCGCTGATCGTCGCCACGTTCTTCTTCCGCCGGGCCAGCGTCAAGGCCTACCAGCTCGCCCGCGAGCGGGTGTCGGTGGTCAACGCCGACCTCCAGGAGTCGGTGGCCGGGCTGCGCATCGTGCAGGCGTTCCGGCGCGAGCGCGACGGCGGGCGGCGGTTCGCCGAGCGCAGCGACAGCTACCGCAGGGCCCGGATACGCGGCCAGTGGCTGATCTCCGTCTACTTCCCGTTCGTGCAGCTCCTGTCCTCGGTCGCGGCGGCCTGTGTGCTGATCGCGGGCGCCGGCCGGGTGGAGGCGGCCACGCTGACCACGGGCGCCCTGGTGGCGTACCTGCTCTACATCGACCTGTTCTTCGCCCCCGTCCAGCAGCTCTCGCAGGTCTTCGACGGCTACCAGCAGGCCACCGTCTCCCTCGGCCGCATCCAGGAACTGCTCCAGGAGCCGGCGTCCACCGAGCCCGCCGCCGCGCCCCGCGAGGTGCCCGCGCTGCGCGGCGAGATCGCCTTCGAGGACGTCCGCTTCGCCTACGGCGACGAGGAGGAGGCCCTCACCGGGATCGACCTGCGCATCCCCGCCGGGCAGACCGTCGCCTTCGTCGGCGAGACCGGCGCCGGCAAGTCGACCCTGGTCAAGCTGGTCGCCCGGTTCTACGACCCGACCGGCGGCCGGGTCACCGTGGACGGCACGGACCTGCGCGACCTGGACATCACGGCGTACCGCCACCGGCTCGGCGTCGTACCGCAGGAGGCGTACCTCTTCCCGGGCACCGTCCGCGACGCCATCGCCTACGGCCGCCCGGACGCCACCGACGCCGAGGTGGAGGCCGCGGCCCGCGCGGTCGGCGCGCACGAGATGATCGCCACGCTGGACGGCGGCTACCTGCACGAGGTCGCCGAACGCGGCCGCAACCTGTCGGCCGGGCAGCGCCAGCTCATCGCCCTGGCCCGCGCCGAACTCGTCGACCCGGATGTCCTCCTGCTCGACGAGGCCACCGCCGCCCTCGACCTGGCCACCGAGGCCCAGGTCAACCAGGCCACCGACCGGCTCGCGGGCCGCCGCACCACGCTCGTGGTGGCCCACCGGCTGACCACGGCCGCCCGCGCCGACCGGGTGGTGGTGATGGACCACGGCCGCGTCGCCGAGGACGGCACGCACGACGAACTGCTGGCCCGCGGCGGCCGGTACGCCGAGTTGTGGCGCACCTTCACCGGCACGAGCGAGCCCGAGCAGCCGGTCAGCGCGTCCCGGTGACCCGGCGGGGCAACCATCCGCGGTACGTACGGCGTCCGTACATGCGTACGTCGATGAGCCTGCCGCAAGGGGGGGAGTGACCGTGGACAGGGCTGTGCTGCGCCGCCGGCTGGCGCTCGGCCTGGCCGTGCTGACCGGAGCCGGGCTGCTGGCGCTCGCCGTACCCGGCGCCGCGCAGGCGGCTTCCGCCGGCTGCGCGGGCCGCGAGGTCAAGGCGCTGCCGTTCGCCACCGGTTCCGTGCACGTCTACAAGCGCGACGGCTACGTCTGCGCCGTCACGGTCTCCGACCGGCCCGGCCGCAAGCAGACGATGTCGGTCACCGTGCAGGCCCGCGGCAACCGCCCGGTCACCGACAAGGGCCGCTACTCCTACCGGGCCGGCCCGGTCACCGTGCACGCCGGCCACCGCTGCGTGCGGGTCGGCGGCTCCGTCGGGTCCCGCTCGGTCAGCAGCGGCTGGATCCTGTGCTGACGGGCCGAGCGGCGGGCCCGGTGGTCGTGCCGACGGGCTGAGCCGCCGGCCCGGCGACAGCCGGGACGGGACCGATTCGCCGACTCCCCTGGTGTGCACCCGAGTTGCTCCGATAGCTTCCGGCGCACATCTGTCTCACAGGGGAGTGTGCATGCGCAAGGCGCTCAGATGGCTGCTGGCGCTGGTGGTGCTCGTCGGCACCGTCAGTACGGCCGGGGCGGCCACCGCCGCCCAGGCAGGGGCCACCGGCACCGACATCAAGGACCGGCTGCTGTCCATACCGGGCATGAGCCTGATCGAGGAGAAGCCCTACACCGGGTACCGCTACTTCGTCCTGAACTACACCCAGCCCATCGACCACCGGCACCCGTCCAAGGGCACCTTCCAGCAGCGGTTCACCCTGCTGCACAAGGGAGTCGACCGTCCGACGGTCTTCTACACCAGCGGCTACAACGTCTCCACCAATCCCAGCCGCAGCGAGCCGACCCGCATCGTCGACGGCAACCAGGTCTCCCTGGAGTACCGCTTCTTCACCCCGTCCCGGCCCGCCCCGGCCGACTGGTCCAAGCTCGACATCTGGCAGGCGGCCAGTGACCAGCACCGCCTCTTCACGGCCCTCAAGCAGGTCTACTCCCAGAACTGGATCGCCACCGGCGGCTCCAAGGGCGGCATGACGGCCACCTACTACGAGCGGTTCTACCCGCGAGACATGGACGGCGTCGTCGCCTACGTCGCCCCCAACGACGTCGTCAACGACGAGGACTCCGCCTACGACCGCTTCTTCGAGACCGTCGGCACCAAGGAGTGCCGCGACCGGCTCGGCGCCGTGCAGCGCGAGGCACTGGTGCGCCGTGAGCCGCTGGAGAAGAAGTACGCCCAGTACGCCGCCGACACCCACGCCACCTTCACCACCATCGGCGGCCTGGACCGCGCCTACGAGGCGGTCGTCCTCGACTACGTGTGGGGCTTTTGGCAGTACAGCCTGCTGAAGGACTGCGACACCATCCCCGCGGACGCCCGCACCGCCACCGACCAGCAGATCTGGGACTCCGTCGACACCATCTCCGGCTTCTCCGCCTACACCGACCAGGGCCTGGAGACCTACACGCCGTACTACTACCAGGCGGGCACCCAGATGGGCGCGCCCACGATCCACTTCCCGCACATCGAGAAGAAGCTGATCCGCTACGGCTACCAGCCGCCGCGCAACTTCGTGCCCCGCTCCATCCCGATGCGGTTCCAGCCGTGGGCGATGCGCGACGTCGACACCTGGGTGCGCCACCACGCGCGGCACATGCTGTTCGTCTACGGGCAGAACGACCCGTGGGGCTCGGAGCGCTTCCGCCTCGGCCACGGCGCCCGGGACTCGTACGTCTTCACGGCACCGGGCATGAACCACGGCGCGAACGTCGCCGGCCTCGTGCCGGACCAGAACGCGCTCGCCACCGCCAGGATCCTCGACTGGGCGGGCGTCGCCCCGGCCGCGGTCCGGGAGAACCCGTCGGCGGCCCGGCCGCTGGCCCGCCCGGACGCCAGGCTGGACGCGCGGGACGTGGAACGCGAGCCCGTGCTCAGGCCGTAGGCACGCCCAGGCCCTCACCACGGCACACCGGTGGGCCGGGGGGCGCGGGGGGGGGGGGGCCCGGCGGGCCCCCCCCCCCGCCCGAGGAGATCGGCCGACCCCAACACCCGAAAAACAACGCCGCCGGCGCCACCCCCCCCCCCCGGCCC